>SCTL01000702.1 GCA_004297495.1 Verrucomicrobiota bacterium | reverse complement strand
CGCGATACGAGCCGCGTTCGTGTTTTAATTCTTCGACGCGCGAGCCGTAAAGTTCGGTCGAGTCGGTGAACACGGTGAAAATCACATCCTGTTCCGTGAGTTCAAAATGCTTCGCCGTCTTGATCGCGGCGAGTAGATTACAAATCCCGGAGATGCCCAGCAGCGGGAGTGATTTCAGTTCGCTCGCTTTCACGCCGAGTGACGCGAGATGCTTCTGTCCGGCAGGTTCATTGAACAAGCGCAGGATTCTCATGCAATCCTCGTCGTCAATCGCCGCCACACAATCGGTGTTGCGGACGTTGTGAACCCACGGGATGTGCTTGTCGCCGATGCCTTCGATGCGATGATCGCCGAAACCGTTCATCAGCAGCGTTGGGCATTGCAGCGCCTCACTGGCGACGATTTTCAGCGCTGAATGTTTCATCTTCAAATAATCGCCCGCCGCAATCGTGCCCGCCGAACCCGTCGCGGAAACAAACGCCGCCGCGCGCAACGGAGCGTGGCCTTCAGGCCGCCTCACCGCACGACCGGCTGGCGCTGCCGAACTCGAATCGGTCGCTCCTTTCAGTTCAAACGTTGAAGCGGCGTAAACGCCGCGCTCCTCGTTCAGCTCCTGAAAAACTTCCTCCACCGCCGGCCCAGTCACGTTGTAGTGCCAGATCGGATTCCCGAATTCCTCGAACTGGTTGAAGATGACGTTTGCCGGGTCGCGCTTCAGCTCCCAGCACTTGTCGTAAATCTCCTTCACGTTCGATTCGCAGCCGGGCGTCGCGATGATCTCTGCGCCGATTTTTTTCAGCCACGCGAACCGCTCGCGCGACATGCCCTGCGGCAAGATGGCTATGGACGTGCAGCCCAGCACCGCGCAATCAAACGCGCCGCCGCGACAATAATTTCCCGTCGAAGGCCACGCCGCCTTGTGCTTCTCCGGATCGAACTCGCCGCTCACAAGCCGCGGCACGAGACAGCCAAAGGCCGCGCCCACCTTGTGCGCGCCCGTCGGAAAATATTTCCCGACCAGCCCGATAACGCGCGCCTTCACGCCGGTAATCGCGCGCGGAATCTCCAGATAATTCACGCCGCCGTAGAGACCCGTTTTCACGTCGTTCTTCCACGAGATGCGGAAAAGATTCACTGGATTTACATCCCACAGCCCGACGCCCTTGAGCTTGCGCTTGATCGCCGGCGGAATCAGCGACGGATCGCGCATCTGCGCAAACGTCGGCAGCACGATGCCGCGTTCGCGACAACGCTTGGCGGTTCGCTTGATGACTTCCGGGTAAATCTTTTTGATGATTTTGGACATATCAATCCTTTGCAAAGTTATTCAGCGTGGCGGCAACATTCTTCACCCGCGCCATCAAAATCATCGCCGCGATGACGAACGGCTTGTAACTCGCCTCGCGATACGTGGCGATGCGGTATTGCTCAAACACGTCCGCCGCGACTTCGCCTTCCGCGCAGCTCACGCCCGAAATATCCGCCGGCAGACAATGCATGTAGAGCGCCTTGCCGTGCTTTGTGAGTTTCATTTTCTTCGCGTCGCACTCCCAGTTCTTGAAGCGAGCGTTGTTCGCGAGACATTCCTTCTCCAACGCCTTGAGGCCGTCGCGGTCGCCTTTCTGCAACAGCGGCGTGCGGCGTTGCATCACGCTGTAGGCCGCCCACGATTTCGGATACACCACGTCCGCGTCGCGGAACGATTCTTCCATGCTGTTCACGACCTGGAACGAGCCGCCGCTCTTCTTCGCGTTCTTCCCAGCGAGTTCGACGACGTCAGGAATCAAGCCGTATCCCTCCGGATGCGCGAGCGTCACGTTCATGCCGAACCGCGTCATCAAACCGATGATGCCCTGCGGCACGGACAGCGGTTTGCCGTAACTCGGCGAATACGCCCAGCTCATCGCGATCTTTTTGCCGCGCAGATTTTCTAGCGAACCGAAATGCTGTTTCAAGTGAACCAAATCCGCCATCGCCTGCGTGGGATGATCAATGTCGCATTGCAGATTGATGATGTTGGGCCGCTGATGCAGCACGCCCTTCTCAAAACCCTCCTGCACGGCGGCGGAAACCTCGCGCATGTATTTGTTGCCTTCGCCGAGATACATGTCGTCGCGGATGCCGATGACTTCGGCCATGAACGAAATCATGTTTGCCGTCTCGCGCACCGTTTCGCCGTGGGCGATCTGCGATTTCTCCTCGTCCAAATCCGCGAGGCCGAGGCCCAGCGCGTTCGCCGCCGACGTGAAGCTGAAGCGCGTGCGCGTCGAGTTGTCGCGGAAAATGGAAATAGCCAGCCCGGTGTCGAACACGCGGAACGGCTTGCGCGCCGCGTGCAATTCCGACAGGCACTCCGCGACGAGCGTGAGCGCGCGGATGTCGGCGTCGGACTTTTCCCACGTCAGCAGGAAGTCCTTGCCGTAAGTGTCGGTTTTCAATTTGGAGAGTTCAGTCAATTGTTTCTTCAGTGTGTTCATTTGTTCAAAAGTGTTCTCACGGCGAACGGAGCGCGGGCTTTAGCCCGCTTCAACTCCCGCAAGTTCGGAATCGTTGGAACTTTTTTGAGTCTCCGCTTTCTCGGACGCTGAAGCGGCCTGAAGGCCGCGCTCCTCGCGCTGGTAATGCGGCGCGGCCTTTTCAATCGCGTCAATAATCTGCTGGTAGCCGGTGCAGCGGCAGAGATTCTTGAAAATTGCCTGGCGAATCTGGTCGCGCGTCGGACGCGGGTTCTTCAGCAGAAACGCGTGAGCCGTCAGCACCATGCCGGGCGTGCAATAGCCGCATTGAATCGCACCGCAATCCAAGAACGCCTGTTGCAGCGGATGCAGCGTGCCGTCCGGCGCGGCGAGTCCTTCGATGGTGAGAATGCGTGCGCCGGCGAAATCCTTCACAAGCTTCACACAAATCCGCAGTGGCTCGTCGTTCACAAGAATCGTGCATGCGCCGCACGCCCCGATGTCACAGGCGTTCTTCGTACCGGTGAGGTCGAGGTCTTCGCGCAGAAATTCCACGATGCGCTTCTGCATCGCGCTCGCGGGCACTTCGATTTCGCGGTTGTTGACGAAGAGTTTCATGGGCAATCCTTCCAACCCTCACCCCTGACCCCTCTCCCGTCCGACGGGAGAGGGGAACAGCAAGCGAACACTCTGTTATTTGCGAATGCTCGTCCGGCAAATCCCGCGCGCACGACTTGCAGAGAGACGGCGTGCGATTCTCCCTCTCCCATCAGATGGGAGAGGGCCGGGGTGAGGGCAGTCTTAAAACCAAATTTCATTTACATCCCTCCTCGCACGCAGTCGCTTCAGGCATCGCACCCAGCTTGATCGGCAACGAAAAATGCCGCACGCCCGTCGCATTGAAGATCGCGTTCGCAATCGCCGGCGCGAGAATTTCATTCGCTGGTTCGCCGATGCTCTTCGCGCCCGTCGGCGACACCGGATCGGGATTCTCGACGATGATCACCTTCATCTCCGGCAGATCCATCGATCGCGGGAGGCGATACGTGTTCAGGTTGAGCGTGGTCATTTTTCCGCCGGGCGCTTTCACTTCCTCGTGCAGCGCGTAGCCCGCGCTCATCGCCATGCCGCCGTAAATCTGCCCGCGCACCATCTCCGGATTCACCGCGCGCCCCACGTCGTGCGCAGCGACAGCGTTGAGCAGCCTCACTTTGCCGGTGCGCTTGTTCACGGTGAGTTCGACGGCCTGACAACCGTAAACCCACGTGAAATACGCATCGCCCTGACCGGTGTGTTCGTCCCAGCTCACGCGCGGCGCTCTGAACACGCCGAGCGCAAATGGAAACTTCTGCATCGCCCACATCTGCCGCATTGCTTCGGCGAATGAGATTTTGGAGTGCGTGGACATGTCCGCGCTTTGGAACGACGCGACATGTCGCGTCGAAGAAAGCGGCGACATGTCGCCGCACTCCATGCGGGTCGCTTTGCCCCAAATAAAATTGTCTTTGAACCGCACCTCATCCGCCGCGCAATGCAGCTTCTCGCAAAACGCCTCGGCAATCTTCTTCTTCAACTCGCGCGCCGCGAGTGTGACCGCCCCACCGCCCATGATTGTGCCTCGCGATGCGACCGTAGTGCCGCTGTCGGGGATGCTCGAAGTCGAGGAGCGCCGGTAACGGATGCGATTCAAATCCACGCCGAGTTCCTCCGCGCAAATCAGCAGCATCGCGGACTCCGAGCCTTGCCCGTTCTCGTGAATACCGGTTTCGAGAAAGATCGAGCCGTCGGCCTGGGCATTGATAATGGCCGAGCAAAAATCCACGCCTTCCGCACCGAGGCTCACCCCGCGATAACTCATCGCCACGCCCATGCCATAAAGTTCATCCTGCTCCAATTCGCGCGATAGCGTCTTGGACTGCGGCGGCCCTCCGCCGCTTTCGAATGCCGGCTCGCGTTCCACAGCGGCAGAGGGCTGCCGCACTCCAAGACCTTGCGGAGTTGTGGACGTTTTACCGTGCGAGCACCACCCCAACTTTTTCTCGTAATCTATTTCCTTCAAAACTGCATCCAGCACCTGTTCCATCGCGACCTTATGGCCGTCGAGTTTCTGGCCGGTGATCGTGACGCTGCCTTGCCGCACCATGTTGCGGCGGCGAAATTCAATTCCCGAAATGCCGACCTTCACCGCTGCCATTTCCACGACTTGTTCGATGACGAAGTTCATTTGCGGCGAGCCGAACCCGCGCATCGCACCGGCGACGACGTTGTTCGTGTAAACGCCGAACGTGTCGCAGTGGACATTCTCGACGACGTAAGGCCCGCAGCATTGCACCGTCGAGCGCCACGTGACCCACGGCGTGACCGAGCAATACGCGCCGCCGTCGGCAACGATTCGGCATTGCACCGCCGTGATGCGGCCCGCCTTCGTCACGCCCATCTTGTAAGCCACGCGATACGGATGGCGCTTGTAGCTCTCGCGCATAGACCAGTCGCGGCGATAAACCATCTTCACCGGGCGACCAAGCAACTTCGCCGCGAGCGCCGTGCGCGCGCAAACAATCGCCGCCGTGTCGTCCTTGCCGCCAAAGCCGCCGCCCATCGGCGTGCCGATGACTTCGATTTCCGAAAGCGCTACGCCCAAGCACGCCGCCACAAATCGCCGCGTGCTGAACGGATGCTGCATGCTGCCGTAAACTTCAATCACGCCATCGGTCGAACGCGTCACGCAAATCGCCGCTTCGGTTTCCATGTAAGCGTGCTCGATGGTCTGCGTCCGAAACATTTCTTCGATGACGAAATCAGCCTGCTTGAAACCATTGTCAACATTTCCGCGCCGGACAACGTGCGTGTTGACGATGTTCGAGCCGTGATTCTCATGCACGAGCGGTGCGTCCGGGAGCATCGCCGCCTCGGGATCAAGCACGGCCGGCAGCGGCTCGGCGTTCACTTTCACCAATTGCGCCGCAGAAATCGCAATCTCACGCGTCTCGGCGACGATGACGGCGACGACATCACCGTGGTAACGAATCTTGTCGTCGGCGAAGATGCGGTAGTCGCGGATGATCTGGCCGAAGCGGTTCACGCCCGGCACATCCTTCGCTGTCAGCACACGAATCACGCCAGAAACTTTCTCGGCGGCGCTTGTGTCAATCGAGAGGATGCGCGCGTGAACGAAATCGGAATACGCCGGCGCGGCATGGAGCGCGTTGACGAACTTGAGATCGTCCGTGAACTTCGCCTTGCCCGTGACCTTGGCGTAAGCGTCATTGCGCCAGCATTTGGTTTCCGGCTTCGACATCAGCGCGCTCCTTTCGTTTTGGATTGGGGAGCGCAGCCGCCCCGGCTGCTGTTCGGCGCGCCCTCGCGCCGAACACGAACGTGGAGTGACGAGCGAATCTCTGACGCACCACGCCGCCCGAAGCCAACGACGAGGACGTCGTTGGCTGCGCCCGGGGCGGGCGCGCTCCCCAGAACGGACTCGACGCCTGCGAGAGTCGGCTCAACCGATCTCGGCAAATTGATTCCGCGCATCGCAGCCTCAACATCTTTCAATCCATGACCCGTGATGAGCAGAACGATTTGCTCCTTGCGACCTAGGCGCTTTGACCCGCGCAACTTTTTCAACGCGGCGACTGTGGCCGAGCTGGCTGGCTCGGCAAATATGCCCGTCTTCGCAGCCAGCGTTCGCTGGCCATCGAGGATTTCCTCGTCGCTGACGGTGATGGAGAATCCGCCGCTCTCCCGCACAGCCTTGTGCGCCATGTGCGCGTTCGACGGAATCGAAACCGAAATCGAATCGGCAACTGTGTTCGGATTTGCCGCGTTCTCGTAAATGCCGGACTCAACGTAGTGGTGGATGGCGTTGGATTTCTCCGCCTGCACGCACACGAGTCGCGGCAGCCGGGATATCAACCCCGCCGCCTTCAGATCGCAAAACGCCTTGTGGACGCCACTGATGATCACGCCATCGCCGGTGGGAACAAGAATCGCGTCCGGCACGCGCCAGTTATTCTGATGCCAGATTTCCAACCCGACGGTTTTCTTGCCTTCGATGGTGAGCGGATGATACGCGGTGTTGCGATTCAGCCCGCCACGCTTGCTCGTGTATTCGAGCGAGAGCCGGAACGCATCGTCATACGTGCCCTTCACAGGAACAACCGTCGCACCGTAGAGAATCATCTGCACAAGCTTGGCCTTCGGCGCGTTTTCGGGAACGAAGATGAGAGCGCGCTTGCGAGCAGCCGCGCAGACAGCGGCGAGCGCGCTGGCCGCGTTGCCGGTGGAAGCGGCAACGATGGTTTTCTCCTTCAACCGATTCGCTTCAGCCACCACAAGGAACGACGCGCGGTCCTTGAGCGACGCACTGGGATTCAGCCCATCGTTCTTGATCCACACATTGTCGAAGCCTAGTTCTTTTCCAAGCGCAGCAGTTTGAAAGAACGGTGTGTTGCCGACGGGAATCGGCGGGAAGAATTTCTCTTCGACCGCTGAGAACAGATTCCAGTCGGGCTTGTCCTTCCGGAACTTTCTCCGAATCGCGCCGTAATCAAACTGCGCCGACAGCACGCCAATCAGCGGAATGCCGGGGCGATAGTCGCGCGCGCACAGCGGACAGAGATAACGCACCTCGTCGCGCTGGTAGCGCTTGCCGCAATTGCTGCATTGGTAAACGAATTTGGTCATTGGATTTCAGAAAGGCCCTCACCCCTAACCCCTCTCCCGTCCGACGGGCGAGGGGAACAGCAGGCGGACGCATCTGACTTTACAAACCCCGCGCTCACGACTTCGCGAGAGACTGCGTGCGATTCTCCATCTCCCATCGGATGGGAGATGGCCGGGGTGAGGGTTCGTTTCATTTCACTCAAACCTTTCCATTCAACTTCGCCACGAGCGCGGCGTAGAACGCGACCGCACCGCTCAAGTGTTCGACCGGGCACGCTTCATTCGCCGCGTGTGCATAGATTTCGTTGCCCGGCCCGAGTCCGAACGTCGGGATGCCCTTCATGCCCATCGTGGCGATGCCGTTCGTGCTGAACGTCCATTTGTCCACGAGCGGCTTCTTGCCGAGCACGCCGGCGTAGGCAGCGACGGCGTCTTTGAGATAGGAAGATTTTTCGGGCAGTGCCCAGGTGGGGAAATACTTTTCCGTCGGATACACTTTGCCCGTGTAGGCCGCTTCTTCGTAGGTCAGCACGAAAACTTTCGCGTCCAGGTAACCGGCGCGCTTCGCGGCGTCCTTCACTTCGGCGATGGCGCTTGCTTTCGTCTCGCCATACGTGAGCCGGCGGTCGAGATGAATACCGGCCTCATCCGCCACCGCGCACAGTGACGGCGATGATGATTTCACTTCCGAAATCGTGACCGTGCCCTTGCCGAGGAATGGATCGTTTTTGAGGCGCTTGTTGAGTTTCTCGATCTCCAACGCGATGCGGGCAATCTTGTAGATGGCGTTGTCACCGCGCTCTGGTGCAGAACCGTGACAGCTCTTGCCTTTCACCTCGACGCGAATCTCCATGCGCCCGCGATGGCCGCGATAGATGTTCATGTTCGTCGGCTCGGTGATGACGACGAGTTCGGGTTTCAACTTCTCGACGTTCAGCAGGTATTGCCAGCAAAGGCCGTCGCAATCCTCCTCCATCACCGTGGCGGTGAAGAGCACCGTGAACTGGTCGTTGAGGCAAAGTTCTTTGATGAGTTTACCCGCGTGAATCATCGTCGCCACGCCACCCTTCTGGTCCACCGCGCCGCGTCCCCAAATCTTCCCCGCCTTCACGAACGGTTTGAACGGATCAAATTTCCACGCCGCCATGTCGCCGGGATAAACCGTGTCCACATGGCCGTCGAAGGCAATCACGCGTTTGCCCTTGCCGATGCGGCCGATGATGTTGCCGAGCCCGTCAATCTTGATGCCGTCAAAGCCGATGGCCTGCATCTCCTTTTTGATGACGGCGATGACGTTTTTCTCCTTCGAGGAAAATGATTGCGTGCGCACGAGGTCGGCGAGAAAGCGGGTCGTGTCCTTCTCCATCGCCTTGGCGCGTTTCTGGATGAGTTCGTAAGTGATCGGTGTTGTTTGCTTCTTGGTTTTCATGTTTATTTTTCGTGTGGAAATCCGTCGGCAATCCCGAAGGGATTGAGATCATTCAGCCCGGGGTTGGTCGCGCAGCGGACTACCCTGGGTAATCTTTCAAAATTATTTTCAACCCCAACGGGGTTGCATCGAAAATTGACGCGCGGTGATGCAACCCCTTCAGGGTTGAACAAATACATGCGGCATCTCCACCCAGGGTAGCCTCGCAAACTCGGCAACCCTGGGCTGAGTGACTGAATCCCGTTGGGATTCGCCCGGCATTGCGGAAGGTCTGTCGAGCAACGAGAACTCAATCGGGCGCTGCTCACATTCTCCTCCATAGGTCTTTGGCCAGTTCGCGTGCGCGGGCGTTGATGCGCTCGACGTCGAGATTCAACGCGAGCTTCTTGTTCTCCATCAACACACGCCCGCCGACGATGGTCGTGTCGCAGCAGGCTTGCGAAATGCCGAACACGAGATGGCCGAACAGATTCGAGTCAACCAACGGCGTCGGCGGGTCGTAATCGAAAATCGCGATGTCGCCGGCAGCGCCTTCGGAAATCTCGCCGAAGCGCAGACCGAAAATGCGCTCGGCGATCTTGGGATTGTTCGTAAACAGCGCGCTCGTCACTTCGCCGAACCCAACCGACGGATTCTCCGCGCGTAAATGCTGACCCCAGAGGGCGACGCGCAACTCCTCAAGCATGTTCGTGGTCATCGCATCCGTTCCGAGGCCGACGAGCACATCGCGCTTCATCAGTTCGATGACATTCGCCGTGCCCACGGCGTTGTTCATGTTCGACTGCGGGTTGTGGACGACCGCGGTCTTTGTCTCCGCCAGCAGTTCCATTTCGCGCCAATTGACGTGGATGCAGTGCGCGGCGATGGAACGCGGACCGAGGATTTCAAATTTCTTCAAGCACTCAACTACGCGCTTGCCGCAGTGCTTGAGCGCCCAATCCTGATCGCTTTGCGCTTCGGCAACATGGATGTGAAAGCCGGCGCACAGCATTTGGCCGAGCGTCGCAGCCTTTTCGAGCGTGGCGTCGGAAAGAGTGAACGACGCGTGCAAGCCGAAGAGCGCTCTCACGCGCGAGTCGTTTTGTTGCTGGCATTGCCGGATGAACCAGGCGTTCTCCGCCAAACCCTCCTTCGCGATGCCCGCGCCATCACGATCGGATAACTCATAGCAGAGGCAGGCGCGAAGGCCGGTCTCGCGCACGGCTCGCTCAATCGCGCCCAGCGAACCGACCACCGCTTGCGGGCTGGCGTGGTGATCAATCAGCGTTGTCGTCCCATGGCGGATCGAGCCGAGCAAGGCGATCAGCGCGCTATAGTAACAATCCTCCGTGGTCAGCGCGGAATCCAACCGCCACCAGAGATGCTTGAGAACCTCGTTAAAATTCTTGGACGGTCTCGCCTTGGTCAACCCGCGCGCGAAGCTGCTGTAGAAATGCGTATGGGCATTGATGAATCCTGGCAGGAGAACTTTGCCCGTTGCATCAATGCGCTTGCCGCGAAAGTTCTTGATCGTCTTCTTCGGTGCAATTTTCGCGACGAGGCCGTCTGTGATCAGCACTGAATGGCCTGCGAGAACCTTGGAAGTTTTTCCCAGGGTCAACACTGTTCCGTTTTCGATGAGCAAGGAGTTGGGCATGGGTTCAGCCCTCCTTCAACGCGGCCAGTTCTCGCGGCGTCCGGTCGCGCATCGAGATTGCGCCGGCGAAACATTTTTGCGCGCAGAGCGAGCAGCCGACGCAATGGCTCGGATCAAACATCGGGACGCCGCGACCGTTTAACTCGATGGCTTGATACGGACAGCGCGTGCAGTTGCCGCAATGCTGACAGAGCGCGGCGACGACTTGCGGCAACTTCTTCGTCGGCGAGAGCGCGCCGAAGTCGGTGATCGGATTCGGCAGCGCCGAGCCGATGAGTTCCTTCACCGAACGGAAGCCGCGCTCTTCCATCAGATAGCTGAGGCCGGAATGAAGTTCGTCCACGTAGCCGAGGCCATACTTCATGACGGCGGTGCAGAACTGGACGGTCTGCGCGCCGAGTGCGAGGAAGTTCGCGGCATCCTTGTAGGTCATTGCACCGCCATTGCCGGAGACGATGATGCCGGTGCTGGAAACTTTCGCGAGCGTGAGATTGCTGATTGGCAAAACGCCTTCGCCGGACATGCCGATGACGACGCCCTCTTCCCAGCGGCGATTAGCCGCCTTGCGAAACGCGAGCGCCGGAAAACTGTTGGCGAGCGTGACGCCGGCTTTCTTGTTCGGATACTTTGCGAAAACTTCCTGAATCGCCTTGATGATCGGGATGATGGCGGTAACGGCGGCGGTGAGCTTGAATAGCTTCGGGTGGTCGTCGTCGCTGGCTTCCATCACCCAGTCAATAACCTTGGCGGTCAGCTCGGCGCTTTGCGAAACGACATCGCCATGCGTGCCGTCGCCGCCTTGCGGACAGGAGAGGCTGTATTCGACGCCCATCGCGCCGGCGTTTTGCAGCTTGCGCGTGTTGGATTGCCAGATGCGTTTGTCTTCGTCATCGCGCCCGGTGACCGGACCGCCGGTGGAGGCGAGCGTGAGGCGGTCGGGAAATTCTTTCACGAGCCGCTCGACTTCGCGGCAGACGCGGTCGAGTGGATGGCCGGAAACGTTGTCGCAATTCCCGTAAGTCGAACGGGTGAGTGCGAACATGTAGCCGGCGGGAATATGAATCGGCACGTTGTCGAACGCGGTCTTCATCACGCCGCCGGACCAGCCGCGCTCGTAGGCTTTCCGCATTTGCGCGTAGCCGTCCGAGTGCGGTGCGGCGGAGAGCAGAAAGGGCGAAAGGATTTTGCGGCCAAAAAAATCGCCGTCGAGCGGAACAGGACAAACGGGCATCCCGGCAAGAGTTGCGTAACTCTTTGCGCGGTTCTTGATCTTCGGTTTCGCCTCACCGCGAATGAACGCGTCGGCTTCCAGCGCGGCGTTTTTGCCGCTGGCGACGGACTCCACCACGGTCGCCGCGCCGAGCACCATGTCGCCGGCGTAGAAAATACCTTTGGCTTTTGTGACCGGCAGTTTCGGTTTGCTCCCGATGGCGGAGATGACGAGCTCGAACTCGCGGAAGACCGGCGATGCCTTTTTGCTGACGACAAAATTTTCCGGTCGCGGTGCTTTTCCCGGCGGCAACATCATTCGCGCGAGGCGAAGGCCGGTGACGCGTCTGCTTCGATGCACGATGGCAAGCGGCTTGGAGCAACTGGTGATCTCGACGCCGTGTTCGAGCAGCATGTCGCGCTCGAATTGCGTAAGCGGCATGTCTTGTTGGCGGCGACGATAAACCAGTTCGACGGAAGCTGCGCCAAGACGCTTCGCGGTCGTAGCACAGTCCGCCGCCACCGCGCCGCCTCCGAGGACAGCGACCTTTTTGCCTTTGAGTTTGAGCTGCTTCTGGCTTTCCAGAAACGCCTGCCACGAGAGCGCGAGTTCTTCGCCGGGAATGTTCAGTTTGATCGGCTCGCTTAAGCCGGCGCAGGCGATCACCGCGTTGTGCGTCGCCAGAAGTTCGTCAGGATTAGTTACGACGCAGCCATGTTTGAATTTCACATCCCCCAGACTTTTGAGAAACGCGATGTCTGCGCGCACGACTCTTTTGTTCAGTCGG
>SCTL01000701.1 GCA_004297495.1 Verrucomicrobiota bacterium | reverse complement strand
TGCGAAAGCGCATCCGGCACATCCGGGAACTTCGGAACTCGTCGCTCGACTCGTGCAACAAGCCGTGCGCGAGTCTGGCGCACCTCCCGGACTTTTTTCACTGCTCTTCGATGCCGGCTATGAGGTCGGCGCCGCGCTCGTGAAACACCCACTGATCAAAGCCGTCGGTTTCACCGGCTCACGACGCGGTGGGCGCGGGCTGATGGATCTCGCGGCGGCGCGGCCCGAGCCGATTCCGGTTTATGCCGAGATGGGCAGCATCAATCCGGTCTTCCTCCTCGGCGGGGCGCTCACTGAACGGGCGGAGGAAATCGCCGCCAGCTTGCACGGCTCGGTCACGTTGGGTGTCGGACAGTTCTGCACCAATCCCGGTTTGGTTTTCGTGGAGGCGGGCGATGGCGCGAAAAAGTTCCTCGCCAAACTTACAAGCCTGATGGCCGCAACGCCGCCCGGCACGATGCTGACCGCCGGGCTTTGCTCAAACTATCGCGCGGGCGTGGAAAAATACTCCAAGTCTCCAAACGTGAAGTTACGTGCGTCCGTCAACGCGGATCGCGGACCAGGCCAAGCGCAAGCGGGCGCAAATTTGTTCGTCACCGATGCGGAAACTTTTCTGGGCAATCACAGCTTGATGGACGAAGTGTTCGGCCCGTCCACGCTCGTGGTTGGATGTGCTTCGCGCGCGCAACTGCTCGCCGCGGCAAAACAAATCGAAGGCCAGTTGACCACTTCACTTCACGCGACGCCGGCTGAACTCGCGTCGAGCCACGACCTCATCACCATTCTCACCACGAAAGCGGGGCGGCTCAACTTCAACAGCTTCCCCACCGGCGTCGAAGTCGTGCACGCGATGACGCATGGTGGCCCGTATCCCGCCACGTCCGATGGCCGCTCGACTTCCGTCGGCACGCGCGCCATTGAGCGCTGGTTGCGCCCGGTGAGTTTTCAGAATTTTCCCGACGCCGCCTTGCCGCCGGAGTTGCAGGAAGGCAATCCGCTCAAGCTCACGCGGCTGGTGGATGGAAAATTGGTTCAGCCTGGTTGAACCCACGCTTCCCGTTCCGGTCTTGGAATTCGCGTCAGGCGCGACGGAGGCCGAGCATGAGGCCGCGCAATTCCGCGAGGCCGCGCATTCGTCCGATGCACGAATAACCGGGCGTGATGCCCGGCGGTTTGCCAAGGTCGTCCATCATCGTGTGGCCGTGATCGGGTCGGAAGGGAAGCCGCCAATCCGCGCGGCCACCGGCGCGGCGACGGTCTTGTTCGTCGAGCAAAACGCGCACGACTGCCGGCATATCCACCGATCCGGCGAGATGATCCGCTTCGTAGAACGAGCCGTCCGGCTCACGCTGCGTGCTGCGGAGGTGGACGGCGTGAATGCGCGGCACGAACTGCCGGGCCATCGCGGGCAGATCATTGTCAGCGCGCGCGCTGAATGAGCCGGTGCAAAAGCAGAGCCCGTTCGCGGGGCTGTCGGCCATCTTGAAAATTGCTGCGATGTCGGACGCCGTGGAAACAATTCGCGGCAGACCGAGCACGGGGAACGGCGGGTCGTCGGGATGAATCGCCAGCCGCACGCCGACTGCTTCCGCCACGGGCACGATGGCTTCGAGGAAGCGCGCGAGGTTGGCGCGCAGGCCGTCATCGCCCATGCCGACGTAACGCGCGAGCATCGTGCCCGTGGCGGAAGCAGTCGGC
>SCTL01000700.1 GCA_004297495.1 Verrucomicrobiota bacterium | reverse complement strand
GACGCTCTTCCGATCTCGAGTGCGAGATGGTTGTTGATGTCATGGCGCATGTCCGCGAGTTGCTGGTTCAGCGCGGCGATTTGCGCGGGCGACAGTGTGACCGGGGCGTTCGGGAGCGTCATGGGCAGAGAAAATGCGCAGGAGCGCCGCGGAAACGCAAGTGGGTTCGCCGCGGATCAGGGCTTGAGCGTGTGCGTGGTATCGAAGCCCGGAGTCGGCGGATCGGTGCGCTCGCCGAGCGTGCGTTGAATGGCGCTGACCAGGCCCGCGTGATCGAGCGGTTTGCGAAAGAAGGCAACCGCGCCTGCGTCGAGAGATTTTTTCTCGAACTGCACGGGGTCACCGCCCGTGATGACGATGATGGGGATGTGTTTGGCTTCGTCCATGCGCCGGATCCAATTCATGATGAGAAAACCATCCCACGGCACGCCGCCGCCGTGGCCGACGTCCGGGGGAAAGGACAAGTCGAGGAGGATGAGGTCGGGGATCTCCTTGCGGGCAATCGAGACGGCCTCGGCGCCGTCCATGGCCGTGAGCACCGCGTAACCGGCGGACTTGAGTTTGAACGCGAGCGTTTTGACGATGATCGCGTTGTCGTCCACGATCAGGATTTTTTTTGCGAGCTTCCCCGTTTGTTGAGTTTCCATAGCTTCGGTGTTTCGTCGCCGCGTGCCGCCAGCGAATGCGTGACGGAATTTATCATCCAGCGAAAAAACCGCAATGCGCGTTTGGACGGGATTTGACCCCGGGGCGCGCTCCGGGGCAAGGTGTGCGGGATGGGCAACGAATTCTATGCGCCGGGCGAGCAACGCGCCGCGAAGGTCAACGCACTCTTCGCGACGATTGCGCGGCGCTACGATCTCATCAACGACCTGCAAAGCCTCGGCCTGCATCGCCGTTGGAAACGGCGCGTGGCCGAACTCGCCGCGCCGCAACCGGGCGCGAACGTGCTCGATGTTTGTTGCGGCACGGGCGACATCGCTTTCACGCTGACCGCGCGCGGCGCGCAGGTCACGGGAGTGGATTTCAGCGAGCCGATGTTGGAAGTGGCGCGGGGCAGAGGCCAGAAGCCGGCTACCGCGACTTCGACGACCGCTGATCTCCGACCTCTGTCCTCTGACTTCTGTCCTCCGACCTCTCCAGCATTTTGCCGCGGCGATGCTCTGCAGCTCGCGTTCGCCGATGCCTCGTTCGACGCCGTCACCATCGGTTACGGGTTGCGCAACCTCGCGAGTTGGCAGCGCGGGCTGGAGGAAATGTCGCGCGTGACCAAACCCGGAGGACGACTCGTGGTGCTCGAATTCGGCAAGCCAGCGAATGCGCTCTGGCGCGGAGTTTATTTTGCGTACTTGAGACTGGCCGTGCCAGTGCTCGGACTCGTGTTTTGCGGCAAGGCTTCGGCGTATGCTTACATCCTCGAATCGCTCAAAGCTTATCCGGGTCAGGATGGTGTGGCGGCGCGCATGCGCGAAATGGGGCTGAGGAATGTCCGCGTGGAAAACTTCCTGTTCGGTGCGATGGCGATTAACTACGGGGAAAAGCCAGACTGAGGCAGCTTCGAGGTTTCAGTGCTTCGTTAAAAAAACAAACGAGCCGGACTTTCGCCCGGCTCGTTCGCAACACAATGAGAACAAACACTAAATTTTCAAGCCCCTCGAAGCGGCGCTGCGGTTTGACGCCTCACACGGTATCCGCACTTTTGCTTCCAACAACGGCATCATGCTACAGAAACGGGCGAATCCAGCTAGTCCCCATTACTGGGGACAACGGTGCAAAAAACCGCCAACCTGCCGCCCTTCAAGCCTGCTCGCCTGCGGCTTGAAGCGAAAGCTGCGGCTGTTCCGCCACCGGCGGAGGAACATCGGGTGACGCAGGAGCGGGCGGTTCTGAAATTGCCTGGCTGGCGGCGAGCCGGACCAGTGCCGGGCGCAGCAACCGGCCTTGATACGTGTAGCCCGTCGCCAACGTTTCGCCGACCGTCGCGTCGTTTGCGGGTTTCTCGTCGCCGGCGGATTGATGTCGCTCCGCGTCGAAAGTTTCTCCCGCAGCCGCCGCGTACGGCGTCAAGCCCACGCGTCGCGCCGCGTCGCGCACCGCGTTTTGAAACGCGCTGATCTGGGCGATCACTCCCGTTTGACGCGATCGCTCCGCGCCTTGGTGCAACGCGTACACGTGATCCAGAATCCGCACCAGCACTTGCAGCCAGTCGTTCTCCGCGCGATGCAGCTTTTCCACTTCGAGCCGCAGCGCGCCTTTCTCGCTCTCGTTCAGCTTCTGCATCACCGCCGTGAAATCCTTCAACTCGGCGGCCATGCGGTCGGCGATTTCCTGCGCGGCGTTGGAAGTTTTCTCCGCCTGATTCTGCGCCAGGTCCCAATGGTTCGTCGCGGAACTGATCTGCGCGGCAACCGTCTCGAGTTGCTGCAATTTTTCCACCGTCGAGCCGAGCGCGCGATGGTCGCGTGCTTTCATCCACACGCGATATTCGAGCACGAACGGCGTCACCGCCAGCGCCGCGCCTAACACGACGCACACGACGCACGCGCCGAGTTCCATCGGCGTCAGCGGCAGCCTGCCCTGCCAGTTGATGAAAAACGCGAGGCCCAGCATTACTGCGTCACCGAGAAAGAACGGCCACTTGGCCACCTTCAAATCGTCTGATTCTTGCATTGCCCTCACGTTACGGGAATGCGCGGGGACAATTCAAGCAGATGCGCGGGCGGTTTTTGGTCCGCGGAAAGTTTTTCGAGAATTCTCTTGGCAAGTTTCCAGACTGCGCGTAAAAGAGTAATGCTCTTTGAAAACGTGAACGCAGGTTCACTTTGAAACACGATCAGATGTCAGGGAACGCCGTGAAACTCGGCGACGGTTGCGCCACTGTAACGGATCACAAACTCCCACAGCCACTGTCCACCCCGTAAAACGGGACGATGGGAAGGCGGGAGCGAGGTCAGGAATCCGGAGTCAGGATACCGGTCTGGTTGTGCTCGTCAGCCCCGAACGCGTTCGGGGCACTTCTCCGCAAAGAGAAAGATGAGGCCAGCCGCGCTGAACCATCTTTCAGCCGGATTCGCCGAATGCCTTCATTCTCCGTCTTGCGGGAATTGAAGGCATTTTTGTTTTGAAAACCGGACGGGGCTTCACGCTCCGTGCGGCTCAACTCAAAACGCTGACTTCATTTCCCCGCTGGTCTCTTAACCGTAACCCGTCGCGCTCATACCGGCGCGGCCGTCGAAAGAAAGATCAGCATGAAAAAAGTCCGTTTGTCGTTGCTGGCGCTCGCCAGCTTGTTTGTCGTCCTCAACGCTCACGCCCAGTTTGCGGACGCCGTCGTCTCGTTCAACCCCGGCGCTGGTTTCAGCCCCGGCTTCACGAACGCCAATTCCGCGCTCGGCGAACCCTCGCGTGTCACACCCGGCGCGTTCGGTGGGCCGGTGGATGTGTTCGATCCGCCGTATCTTTCCAGCCAGCTTGTTTCCATTGGCGCGGGCGGTTCGCTGACCGTCCAATTCAGCAAGCCCGTCATCAATCATCCGAACAACCGGTTCGGCATTGACTTCATCGTCTTTGGAAACTCCGGGTTCATTATCACGAACGAATTCAGTTTCGAGACGTTCGATTGGATCGGCACGCCCGCCACGGATGGTTCACTGTTCGGCGTCAACGCCGGCCGGACGCGTGTTTCGGTGAGCCAGGACGGTGTGGCGTTTTACACGTTGAATCCCGCGCTCGCGCCGACAGTGGATGGCCCGTTGCCGACCGATGGCGCGGGTGATTTCCATACGCCCGCCGATCCCACGCTCACGCCCACGGATTTCGCCGGTCTCACCGCCTCGCAAATCCGCGCGCTCTATTTCGGCTCCGCTGGCGGCACCGGCTACGACATTTCTTGGGCGCAGGATGCCAGCGGCAATTCCGTGAAACTGGGAGCGATCAGTTTCGTCCGCGTGGAAGTGTTGAGCGGAAAATCGGAAGTGGACGGATTCGCCTCTGTCTTCGTTCCGCCGGGACTCAACAAGTAACACCCATCGCGCGCGGGTAACTCGTCGAAGAGTTGCCCGCGCCTTTGCTCGAATGCGATGACTCGCGCGGTTGAATCAAATCCGTCTGCTGACGACACGGCTTGTGGCGATACAAGCCGCTGCCCGCTCTGCGGCGAGCCGAACAACTGTCAGCTTTGCACGACTGCGGCCTATAAAGGCCCGTGCTGGTGCGCGACCGCGCAAATTCCGGATGAACTTACTTCACGCGTGCCTGCGGCTGCGTGTCATCGCGCCTGTATCTGCCAGTCTTGTGTGACGCAGTATCAGCGCGACCACGCGGGCGCGTTTCCGGTCGTGCCGGGAGATTTTTATTTCGATGCGAATGGACTGATGGTGTTCACCGCCGCGTATCACGGGCGACGCGGCTGCTGTTGCGGCAACGATTGCCGGCACTGTCCGTATCCGCGCCCGCCCGCATGAACCTTTGGCGAAACATTTTCACGCTCATCGGCGTGTTGGTATGGCTCGCAGCCAATGCTACAACCTTTACTGAAGATTTTTCCGGCAATCCGGCAACGAATGGCTGGCGTATTTTCGGCAACCCCAATCTGTTTCAGTGGGACTCGACGAATCACAACCTCCGCGTCACGTGGGATTCCTCGCAAACAAACTGCTACTTTCACCGTCCGCTCGGCACGATCCTCACTCGCGACGATGATTTTCAACTCAGCTTCGACCTGACGTTCACCGACTACGCAATCGGCGTCACGCCGGGCAAATCCAACTCCGCTCCGGTCGCACTCGGGTTGCTGAATCTTGATCAAGCCACCCGGACAAATTTCCTGCGCGGCACGGGTATCAACAGCACCTACGGCGCGAAGAATCTCGTCGAGTTCGATTTCTTTCCCGCGTTTCAAACGTTCCTTCCGACCATCGGACAAGTTGTCGTCTCTACTAACAACCAATGGCTCTACAACCACGACAACCTTCAGGAAATGACGCCCGGCGAAACTTTTCATGTGCAGATGGCTTTCGC
>SCTL01000699.1 GCA_004297495.1 Verrucomicrobiota bacterium | reverse complement strand
TCGTGTGTTCCGTGTGTTCCGTGGTTCAATCCGTTTCTCACGTTGAAAACAAAACGCCCCGGACTTTCGTTCCGGGGCGTTCGTGTTTGAATCCAATTCTTACGAGCCGACGCTGACGAGTTCTTCGTTGGTCGCCACGTTCTGAATTTTGAATTGCTCGGCGTGCATGGCCGGTTCGGCGCGGAAGGAGAGTTTGCCGAAGTAGCGTTTTTCCATCTCGATGAGATGTTTCTCGTCCTCGGTGCGCAGACGTTCGAGCACGGTCGGATGCACCACGATGCGGAGTTGGAAGTCCGTCTCGTCGCGGGTGCGCTTCTTGAGCAGTTCCTGGAGCTTGCGCTGAATCTCGACGCTCATGGTGACGGCGCTCTTGACCTTGCCGCGGCCTTTGCAATACGGGCAATCGTCATAGACCGCCGCGCGCACGCTTTCGCTGTGGCGTTGGCGGGTCATTTCCATGAGGCCGAGTTGCGAGAGCGGCAGGATGTGCGTCTTGGCTTTGTCGCGGCGCAGACCTTCCTTCATCCGCTGATAAACCTTCTGCTGATCGCCGCGGCCTTTCATGTCAATGAAGTCGAGCACGATCAAGCCGCCCATGTTGCGCAGGCGCAATTGCCGGCAGATTTCGTCGGCGGCTTCGAGGTTCACGCGCAGGATGGATTGCTCCTGATCCTTGCCGCCTTTGTGGCGACCGGTGTTCACGTCAATCGCCACGAGCGCCTCGGTTTCATCAATGACGATGTAGCCGCCGCTCTTGAGATGCACCTGGCGGGAGAACGCGTTCTCCAGTTGCTTGCTGATGCTGAAGCGGTCGAAGATCGGCTGGGCTTCGTTGTAGAGCTTGATCTTGCCGGCGGAACGGCGGGAGATTTTCGAGATCATCTCGCGCATCCGGTCGTAGGCTTTCGGTTGGTCAACCACGATGCGCTCGACGTCTTCGGTGAGGAAGTCGCGCACGGTGCGTTCAATCATGTCCGGCTCCTGGAACACGCAGGTGGCCATAGCCTGGCTCTTGATCTTTTCCTGCACGCCCTGCCACTCCTCGAGCAGCAACGCGAGGTCGCGCACGAAGTAGCGCGTCTGCTGGCCTTCGCCGGCGGTGCGCATGATGACGCCCATGCCGTCCGGGATGGAAAGTTCGCGCAGGATTTTCTTCAAGCGCGAGCGCTCGGCCTGGTTCTCGATCTTGCGCGAGATGCCGCTTTGATCGGAGTTCGGCAGCAGCACGAGATAACGGCCGGGCAGCACGATGTTCGTCGTGATGCGCGGACCTTTTGTGCCGATCGGGCCTTTCGTGACTTGCACGATGATGTCGCTGCCGGGCGGATAAAGGCGCGGCACGTCCTTTTGCGTGATTTTCGGTCGGTCGCGTTTCTTGGTCGGGCGATCCACGATTTCCACGCCGCTGTCGAACTGGTTGGGCACGATGTCCCAATAGTGCAGGAACGCGTTCTTCTCGAACCCGATGTCCACGAACGCGGCCTTGAGTCCGTCTTCGAGATTGCGCACGCGGCCCTTGAAGATGCTGCCGACGAGGCGTTCCTCGGTGGTGCGCTCGATGTTGAATTCCTCGAGCTTGCCGTCTTCGAGCACGCCGACGCGCGTTTCGAGCGTCTCGGCGTTGATGATGATTTCCTTGTGAATCTTTTTCTCCGGGCGGATGAACCGCTGGACTTTCTTCACAATGGTCGTGGCCATGTTGGTGATGGTTTCCACGATGCCCTTCGGCTGCTCCTTCACCGGAATCGGGGCAAAAGATTTATCGTCGTCAACGACGACTGGCTTCTGTCGGGCGACCGGTTCGGCATCGGAGTGAACGCGCTCATGGCGTTCAATCGGTTCGGCGGGCGCGCCCTCGGGCGGCAGGCCGGCGGCGATGTTTTCCGCGCGGTCAATCTCATGTTGATGCCGCTTTTCGAAAACCTTTTCCTGGCCGCCGACGGTCTCGCCCACGACTTCCGCGCGGGCCTGGGTCGCGTCGCGATCCGGCTTCTGTTGTCCCTGGCCCAGCCCTCGACTGGGTTTGAAACGCATCCCGCGTCTCCGTCGAGAAAACTTATTCTCGCTCATTTTAGTATCCCTTTCGGTAGATGTGTACGTTTTGCAGCAAACCCATGGCGATCAGCGAGCACAACACTGAAGACCCGCCGTATGACAACAGCGGCAGTGGAATGCCCGTCACGGGCATGATGCGAATGTTCATGCCGATATTGATGAACACGTGGCTGAACAGGAGTGTGACCACTCCCGCCGCCAGCACTTTTCCCAGGCGGTCGCGCGCCTGGCCGGCGATTCTGAGTCCTGTGAACAGGATCACGCCGTATAACGTCAGCACCACGAGGCTGCCAACGAATCCTTTCTCCTCGGCGATCACGGAGAAAATGAAATCTGTGTGCGCCGCGCCCGCGGGCAAAAAGCCCAGCGCGGTCTGATTACCCTGCCGCCAGCCCGCGCCCCAGAAGCCACCGGAGCCGACCGAGATCAACGCCTGTCTGCCCTGATAGGATTTCTGGCGTTGCATCTCAGCGGCCTTGGCCTTCTGTTCCTTCGTGGCGTTGGCGGGCGCAAAATCTTTTCCAAAATAAACCAACAGCCGCTGGCGTTGATATTCCTCAAGCTTAATCGTCCACCAACCCGGCGGCGCGAACAGGACGTCCACGAGAAACAACGCCGCGAGCACCCCGACAA
>SCTL01000698.1 GCA_004297495.1 Verrucomicrobiota bacterium | reverse complement strand
TGGCGATGGCAGCGGCGGCAGCTTCGCGCAAAGCTTTTTCCGGAGTCGTGTTGAACGTGCTCTCGTAGGACTTGCGCAGCAGACGCTCGTACTCCTCGTCCGTGAATTTGAATTCGTTCAGCGGCGGCGCCGGTTTGCCGCGCGCGGTCAACTCCTGAATTCGCGCCAGCTTCATTCGCTCCAGCAGTTTTTGGCGCGCCAACGCATCGGCGTCTGCGCGCGGATCGAAGGACGCGCCGATCTCCAGATTCAAAGCGGGCCGTTCATAAAGCGCCTTGGCCAGCCGATCCAGTTTGTTCGTCTGGGAATCGTTGATCGCTACCGCGCCGGGCGCGAAATCCACGAACTGTAATTCCTCCCCGCCGCCGCCGAACGCGGCACCAAGCAGAGCAAACGGCGACGTGGCCACTTTCACGAGGATGTTCACCACCGCCTTCATCACGAGCTTGCCGATGCCGAAGCTCGGGTCGTCGAGACTGCCGCTCACGGGCAGGTCGAGATCAATGCGGCCATTGCGGTCCTTGAGCAACGCGACGCCGAGCTTGACCGGCAGCTTCGTCGCGTGCGGGCTGTGGTTGTGCGCGCCGAACGTGAGTTGATCAATGGCCACGATGTTCTGCGCCTTGAGCGTGCGGTTTGTGATGTCGTAGTGCAATTCGAGCGTGAGCTTGCCCTTGTTCAACGGATAGCCGGCAAATTTTTCGCTGTAGGGACTGAACGGCGTGAGGTCGCTGTTGGTGAACGCGATCTTGAGATTCACGAACGGATTCCTCGGATCTGGCGTCAATTCACCGGTCAGCTCAAACGGCGAGAGCGCGCTAACCTTGCCGTGGATGTCCAGCGTCGCGCGGGAAACGCCGGGGAACGTGAGGTCGCGCACGCTGCCGTTGAACTCCTCGATGTGCGTGCTGAACGCGGAATCGAGCGATTGATCCGCCGCTCCGAACGAACTGCGCTCGAACACCAACGCGCCCAGTTTGATGGGGAACGGTTCGGCGCTAGCCGGCGCGGCACTGGCGGGTTCATTGGTGCTGGTCGCGGTTTTGCGCAGCGCCAGCACGTTGAGTTGACCGTTGGAACTGACGACGAGGCTGGTCTTGAACGCGGAGAATTTCACTTCGTCCACCTCGAGGCGATTCGGCTTGAGCGCGAAATTGATTCCGCGAACGGCGAGGTTTTCCCAGCGCGCGAATTCGTGATACGCCACCGTGTCCGACGTGAGCAGATTGGTGATCGAAACGTTGCCAGTGAACTGAACCGGACTGTTCGTGGCTGCCGGATCAAATTGCGCCGAGCCGTCCACGCTCAATCCGCCGGACTGGATGACAAGGTTGGCCTGCTGTTCGACGAACGGCTGCAATGGCGCAAGTGCGAGATTGCTGATCGCGAGGGAAATTTGCTGCGCGGGCGGCAGCAGCGGGCCGTGCGTCTCGAGGTGCGCGTGACCGCCGCCGCGCCAATCGAAATCCAACGCCACGCTGACCGGCGCGTTGCTTTGATTGGAAATGTCTTTCACGGTGAGTTGCAAATCATCGAGGCCGACTTGGGCAACGGAGGGCGTGGAATGATCCTCCAGCGTGAACGCAAAACCGGCCACGCTGAGTTCGTCGAGGTTCACGTGCCACTGGGCTGCGGTCGGAGTTGTGTTCGTCTCAGTCTGTGACGTGGTGCTCGAAGCGTTTGTTCGGTGAACCAGATATTTCAAGACAGCAGGCTGACCGTCGGCATCGCGTCGCGCGAAGACCGAGCCGCCACGAACGCCGATCAGCGATACATGAACACGCCGCTCGACGAGACTGGCGCTGGCATCGGTCACAAAAAAATTCGTCAGGCCGAGAACCATCTCGTCGGCGTCCGGTGCTTTCACGCACAGATCGCGCATGTTCAAGAACGCGTTCGTCACGTCGAGCGTCAACGGCGTGGCGGCGGCGTTCACGCGGTAAGTTGCGCCGAGGTCGAGCAGGCCGGAGACGAAGCGCAATGTCGTGAACTGCCCGGCGTAGGCGGCGTATTTAGCGGGCGGAATACCGGTGAGTTTGAACTCGCCGCTGGAACTCGGCGGATTGGCGGAAATGTCGCCGGCCCAGGAAAATTTTTCACCCTCGCCGGTCGTCGCGACGAAGCTATACGGCCCACGCCGGTCGCGGCGTGTGGTGAAATCGTTCAACTCGACGTTGATCGGTCCGTAGTCCGTGTGAAATCGCGGCGACACCGTCTCGTCGGCCACAGAGACGACGGCGTTGGTGATGAGCAATTGTTGAATGAGGATTCGCGGAATCGAGCCGGCGGCTTTCGGCTCGGCGGGCTTGGCGATTTCACCCGAGGCCAGATTGGCAAAGTTGAACGAGCCATCGGCGTTGCGCACCAAATTGGCGGTGGGATGTTTCAAGCTGATTTCACTAAACGTCCACGTCCAACGGAACAGCGAGGAGAGTTGGAAGTTCGCGTAAAACTCATCGAACCCGGCAAAGGGCACGCCGTTGGTTTCAGTGAGCGAGAGGCCGCGGATGGTGAGCGAGAGCGCGAACGGATTCATCCGCACCGATTGCACGACGGCCTGCCGATGCGAGAGCGCGGGGAGACGTTTCACGAGTTGCGATTTGATGATGGCAGGCAAAACGAAGAAGCCGACGACCGCGTAAATCAGCAGCGCGATGACCGCGCGTTTGCGCCAGCGCTGGTTGCGGGTCGGTTTGGTTGGAAAATTCCCGGAGAGATTTTTTTGCTTCCCGTTCATGGCTGACGCGAGTCGCGTCGAGGGGAAATTAGGTCAAATCCTGCGGGGAGCAAGCCTGCGGCTTTGCTTTGTGCGGTGCGGTTTCCCGGGGTTATCGGCACAATCACCACGTTGACACGACTCGCTTCAGCCTTATCATGTGCGCTCGTTTATGAACAAGCATCCGCATGTGGCAGTGGTGGGCGCGACGGGGGCCGTCGGCATCGAAATGATCAAGACGCTGGAGAAGCGCAATTTCCCGGTCGGGAAATTGACGCTGCTCGCGTCCGCGCGTTCCGTGGGCAAGAAACTCAAGTTCAAGGGCCAGGACATCCCCGTCACCGAACTCACCAAGGATTCGTTCAAGGGCATTGACATCGCGCTCTTCAGCGCCGGCGGCAACATCTCGAAAGAGTTTGCGCCCATCGCGGCCAAGGCCGGTTGCGTGGTCGTGGACAACTCCAGCGCATTCCGCATGGACCCGGAAGTGCCGCTTGTGATTCCCGAAATCAACGCCTCCGACGTAAAATC
Organism: Verrucomicrobiota bacterium; assembly: GCA_004297495.1. Taxonomy (GTDB): domain Bacteria; phylum Verrucomicrobiota; class Verrucomicrobiia; order Limisphaerales; family JADLHS01; genus SCTL01. The sequence goes on along the minus strand of SCTL01000698.1, from coordinate 255 downwards.
GCACAAGGGCATCATCGCCAATCCGAATTGCACCACGGCCATCACGCTCATGGCGTTGTATCCGTTGCATCAGGCGTTCACGGTGAAGCGCATCTGGGCTTCCAGCTATCAGGCCGTGTCCGGCACGGGCGCGAAGGCGATTGAAGAACTCGAACGCCAGGTCGAGCAGGTCGTCAACAAGCAGCCCGTGACGGACACGGCCTGATAGCTGGAAGCCCAGATGCGCTTCACCGTGAACGCCTGATGCAACGGATA
>SCTL01000697.1 GCA_004297495.1 Verrucomicrobiota bacterium | reverse complement strand
GTGTCGGTGGGGAACATTCAACATTCAACTCTCAACATCGAAACGGGCAACTCTGTGATTTCGACTTGGGAGTTGGAGGTTGAATGTTGAATGTTTCGGCTAATTGCCTCCCCAAAGTTTTTTCACGTGCGCCACGCCGCGCTTGAGGTCCTCGACCGACATCGAGGGACTGAACTCGAAGACCTTGATGTGATTCGCTCTCACGAACGGCTTGAGCGCAGCAAAATCCACCGTGCCCGAGCCGGGCGGACAATGATCGCGCGCGGGCGCTTGCACGTCGTGAATGTGAAAACCCGAAAGCCGCGCGGTCTGGGACTCCAGGTGCATCGTGTGTTGGATGAAACCGAGGTTCTCCTTGATCTGCGCGTGGCCGGTGTCGTGCCAGTAGGTCAGCAGCGGGCTCGCGAATTCAGTGAAGAGGAATTTGAAGTCCGCCTCAAAAGGAATTTCCTCCAGTGCCTCGCGATTCTCGCAGCCGAGCTTGATGCCGCGCTTCTCGGCTTCGGGCAGAATTTTCCGAAGGCACTCATACATGTGCTCGACGTATTTCTCCTTCTTCGCCTCGCGCTTCTTGATGACTTCCTCGCAAAGCTTCGCGTACTTGGGCGTGTCTTTCTCGCCGCGCTCGACCATTTCCTTGAGCTTCTCGGTGTATTCCTTGAGTTCAACGCTGCCGAGATGCAGCACGACGAGCGGCGCTTTCACGCGCACGGCGAAATCGAGGGTCTTGAGCGTGTGCTTCACGGCGAGTTCGCGCTCGCGTTCGCGGTCGGCGGAAAACTGGTAGAGATTCGGCGCGGAACGGTCCACACCCATCGGCAGCGGACAGAAATTGTGGAGTGTGGAAATTTTGATCTCGCCCGCGTCCACGGCTTGAAGAATTCCCGGCATCAGACTGATGCGTGTGCCGTGGCTGAGTTCGGCGTATTCAAAGCCCAACTCGCGGACTTCGCGCAACAGGGCGCGGCCATCCGTGTGACGATGGGAATTCCAGCAAGTGGACAGTGAATACATTTTTGGTTCGTTGAAACCTCAGACCGCTGGGAGACGAATCGAGTTCAACCTTTCAACACTGGGCAGTTCGTTCTGACGAAAAAACCGGGTGCAGTCGTGAAACGGCCGCACCCGGTCGCAATCTTCCGGGGTTACAGGTCGGCGTAACGCGCGGTCAGCATGGCGGAAAAGCGCGCGGCTTTTTCCTTGCGGCGGCGTTTCTCGCTCGGCTTCTCGTAATGCCGATGAGAGCGCACGGTGCGCAACGTCCCTTCGCGGTCAATTTTCTTTTTCAACCGGCGCAGGGCCTTGTCAACGGGTTCGCCTTTTTTCAGTTTAATCTCGGTCAATGTCAGTCACTTCCTTCCCGGGGCAGAGACAGGCGGCGGTTGGCCGGCTGCTCGCAAAATGGACGGACAGGATAGGTTGAAAGCACGCCCTGTCAACGGGCAAAAACGGCCGCGACCGGGCGATTGTGTCCGTGAACTGCCGGCTTGAGCAGCGGATCATTTCCGGTATCTTTGGCACACTTGAAAGTCCTGACCAGACTAGTCCGCGCCGCTCGGCCCGCGCTGTGGTTGTCTCTGATGATTTCTGTCGTCCAGACTGAGATGACCGTTTTGTCCGCGGTGGTCGCTCCATATTCCGACCGCGAAGACCGCATCGCGCCTTCGGAAAAGAATCTGAAATCCATTTTCACACCGGACGTTGCGGAGAAAGTTTCCCCGTCTTCCACTGCTCAACCGCAAATCGCCGGGCAGGCTTCGCCCGAGTCCTTCTCCGTCTTGGCACCGTCCGCGCAGCAACCGCAGGGAGTGCTCTCCGGCAAGATCGTGTTCATGAACAGCGGTCACGGCTGGACTTACGAAACGAACGTCGTCCCGCCCGCTTTGCCGTACTGGCGGTTGCAGCGTGGCATCGGCAACTCGATGAACGAGGATTACGGTAATCTCGATCAGTTGAATTTTTTTGCGGCATATTGTTTCAACGCGGGCGCGACGGTGGTTTCATTCCGTCCGCTCGGTCATCAAACGAACGAGGTCATTCTCGACAACGACGACGCGGCGGTGACGTTTGCCGGAACGTGGAACAACAGTTCGCAAAGCACTTATTGGGGAAGCCCGGGAGACGTGCCTTATCGTTTCGCTTCGTTGAGCGCGACGGAAACCGCGACCGCCACTTACACGC
>SCTL01000696.1 GCA_004297495.1 Verrucomicrobiota bacterium | reverse complement strand
TCTCACGGTTGACATCGGTGAACTCGGCGGCAGTGCCACCGCGCTCATCGGCGGAGACGGTTCCTCCAGCAATCCGACCTGGCGCATCGGCGCGAAGAACACCACCAACACTTACGCCGGCGTCATCGCGGATGCCGGTGGCGCGTATCTGGCGTCGTTGATTAAAACCGGCACGGGCATGTTGGTGCTCAGTGGCGGCAATACCTACAGTGGCGGCACCACCGTGAGCAGCGGCACCCTGATGGCCAGCAACACGACCGGCAGCGCCACAGGTTCCGGAGCCGTTGCGGTCAATACCGGCGGCACGCTCGCCGGCAACGGCATCATCTCCGGGGCCGTCTCGGTGAATTCCGGCGGCAAATTCGCGCCCGGCCTGATCGCAGGAATCGGCCGGCTGACCCTCAGCAACAATCTGACGCTCGCCGCCGGCAGCACGACCTACCTGAGAATCCAGCGCTCGCCGCTCACGAATGATTCCGCGACCATTTACGGAACGCTGAATGTTGGCGGCACGTTGACCGTGACGAACATCGGCGGCGCGCTGACCAACGGTGACACCTTCAAATTGCTCAACGCCGCGAACTACGCCGGATCGTTCAGCAGCCTCGTGTTACCGACCCTTAATCCTGGCCTCCGCTGGGACACCAACGCGCTCAGCGCCAGCGGCACCCTGAGCGTCATCGCCCTCGCGCCGCCGGTGTTCAACTCCGTCACGCGGCTGGCCGATGGAACTTTCCGGCTCAACTTCTCCGGCCCGAGCGGCGCGAATTACGAAGTCCGCGCCAGTACGAACGCGGCGCTCACGCCGTTCACAAGCTGGCCGCTGGTCATCAGCGGCACGTTCACCGGCGCGGTTGTGACGCTCGACGACCTCAGCGCCACGAATTACGCGCAGCGGTTCTACCTCATCCGCATCCCGTGAGCCGAACTTTACAGGGCAGGGCACGCCATTCCGTGCGCGCCGTCGCTGGTTCGCGCGCGGTCGGCGGGCAGGGGACGGCTCGGGTGCGATTGGAAGAAGCGGTCACACGTTGCCTCTTAATCTTAATCTTCTTCTTAATCTTAATGCCCAGGCCAACCAAAACGAGATTAAGAAGAAGATTAAAATTACGATTAAGAATCCACTCGTTGACCCGCGCTTCCAATTGCATCCGGCCCGTCCAACTTGTCTGCGCGTATTGTCTGGTGCTGCTTCTCTCGACTCTCAACGCTTGGGCCCACGGTCCGTTCGACAACTCCACACGGCTTTACGTCCTCGACGATCATCTCGAACTCGCGCTGACCGTGGGGATGGATGGCGCGCGACAGATTCTGTCCGTGGCGGGCGTGTCGCCCGAGGAGTCGGCAAAACTTCTGGCCGTCAGCGGGCCGGGTTCGTTTCGCGACGCGCCCATCGCCTTGGCAACTCGTCTGTTCGAAATCAAAGCCGGCGCGGAAACGCTGAACGCAAGAAAACTGAAAGTGTTCACGGACGGCTTGGAGGCAAACTTCGCCCTCGAATATCCGCGCGCGACCAACGCGTCGCTCGCCGTGGAAGCGCGCTACTTCAATGGCGTCGAACCGTTGCTGGCCGGCGCGTTGACCGTCACGGACGAAAACGGAAACATTCTCGATCGCGCCGTGCTATCGCGGGCCAGTGCCGCCGCGCGGGTGGCAATTGCGCGAGTTGCTGGAAGTAACGGCATCGAGTCGGTGGCGGTCGCATCAACCGCGAGCACTGCCAGCAATGAGCCGATTCACGTAACCGTGGCGAGCGGTTCATCAGTCAGGCCGGAACAATCCTCCGCACCTTTGCTCGTGTGGTGCGCCGTCGGACTTGCCATATTGCTGACCGCATGGTTTGTCGGAAAAAGATTTTTCAAACGATGACGCGCAGTCGGTGCGCTGGAATTTCAGTGTTTCAACGTTCCAGCATTTCAGTATTTCAGCATTTCAGCGTCTCAGCTTTTCACACCCGATGGTGCCTGGCGCTCAGTGCTCTCTTGTTCGCTTCTGTTGCTCGTGCGCACGATCCCTACGAAATCACTTCCACGGCGAACTTGTTCAGCAATCGCACCGAACTCGACATCGAAATGGAATACCGCACCGCTCGCCTGCTGGCGGGCTTGGGCTGGACGATCAACACGAACGTCACACAAGCGGACGAGTTCGCCACGATGCTGCCGAAGTTGAACGAAGCTGCCGGCGCGTTCTTCGACGTGACCGCCGGTCGCAACGCCTTCCCTGCGCGCGAGACGAACGTGACTCTCGGCGTCGAGAATCACGTGAAGATTCACCTCGTTTATCCGCCCGCCGGTGATCGCCCGTTGCGATTCGTCGCGGACGGCTTGAAGCCACTGGCGAATGAAGGCCCGTACGGCTCCTCGCTCATCGTGCTGGATCGCGTCCGGCAGAAAGTGCTCGCCCAATCCGTCCTCTTCGCCGCCACGCCGGTGGCGGAAGTCCCGGCACGGTCGCGCGACGATGTCGCTGCGAGCAATCAGGTAACGAGCGCGTCTCCGCCCATCGTGCTGACAAATTTTCCTGCCGCGGGAAAACCAACTGAGGCGAAAGGTGTGTCTCAGGGGAAAAAATCCGTTTTGCCGCTCGCATTCATCGGTTGCGGACTTTTTGTGGCGGGTCTGATTTTTTTCGGAATGCGCCGCAACCGCAAGTAGATGGGAACCATGTCGCCAGTTCCGGCGATTGGCTTTCACTCGCCCGCCGTTTAACCTTTACCGTCGCCAATATTGGAAAGCGG
>SCTL01000695.1 GCA_004297495.1 Verrucomicrobiota bacterium | reverse complement strand
CGAACTCCTCAAGGAATATCCCAAGCGCGAAAACCTGTGGACGCTACAGGCGAACCTGCACATCCAGCGCGAACAACCGGCGAAGGCGGCGTTGAGTCTGGAGGTGTTGCGTCGCGCCGGGAAGGCGACGCCGCAGACGTTGTATCTGTTGGGCGATCTTTACATGACGCAGGAGTCGCGTGACCTCGCGCTCGGCGCGTATCTCGAAGCCATCGAGAAAGACAACGGCGCGAACCCGGCGAAAGCGCTTCGCGCGGCGCAGATTCTGGTGGGCCGCAGCGCGTGGACGGAGGCAAACCAGTTGTTCGCGAAGATCCGCGGCGCGACCACCGCGCTGTCGGCGGCGGATGAACTGAAATTGCTCAAGCTCGAATCGAAGGCGGCGATGGCTAACGGTGGGGGCGAGCAGGCGATTCTGACGCTGGAACAAATCGTTCAGAAAGACCCGCTGGATGGCGAGGCGCTGTTGCTCGCGGGAGATTTTTATTCCAAGAACGGCCAGAAGGAAAAGGCGGAGTTGCGTTATCAGACGGCGGCGGGGATTTCTGGTTTCGAGGCGGAGGCGTTCGTGAAGCACGCGCAGTTGCTGGTGCAGTCGCAGAAATACGCGCAGGCCACCGAGCTTTTGAAGAAGGCGCAAAAGGTCAAGCCGCGCGACAACGTGCAGCGCTATCTCGAAAAAGTGGAGCAACTCGCGCGCAGTTCGGCTCATTCCTGAGCGATCAGTTCCCAGGTTCATTGCGACATGGAAAAAATTTCCAACCCGACCAGTGTATCCCGATGGCTCGCGCTGCTGAGTCTGGCGTTGGTCGGGGTGTTGGCTCCGGCAGTCGTCGCGCAGGAAAGCGGTATCGTGTCCGGTCTGGTGGTGAGCAGTTGGGATGGCGCGCCGCTTGGCGGGGCAACGGTCACGGTGCGCGGGACGACGCTGGCGGCGCAGACGAGCACGAGCGGACGGTTTGAATTGAAGAATGTTCCGCCCGGCGATCAAGTGTTGCGTTTCTCAAAGTCAGGTTTCGCCGCCGTCGCGGTGACGGACGTGCGCGTGATTCCCGGACAGACGACGACGGTGAACGGCAACTTGCGCCCGGAGTTTTACGAGATGGAGGAATACGAAGTCACGGCGGAGGAATTCACGCAGCAGACGGAGCAGATATTGTTCGACCGGCAACAATCCAGTTCGCTCGTGGATGCGCTGGGGTCGGAACAGTTCTCGAAACTGGGCGCGGGCGACGCGGGGCAGATCGTCGCGCGAGTGACGGGAGTTTCCGTGGTGGGCGGAAAATACGCCGTGGTGCGCGGGCTTTCGGATCGCTACACGCGCACGCTACTCAACGGCGTGGAAGTGCCCAGCGCCGATCCTTACAAGCTCTCGCCGCAACTGGATTTGTTTCCCTCGGCGATGATTGACCGAATTTCCGTCAGCAAAACTTTCACGCCAGATCAGCCCGGCGGCACGGGCGGCGGCACGATTGACATCGTAACCAAATCCTTTCCGGAAAGCCCGTTCGTCAAATTCACTTTGGGGACGAGCTACAATCCGAACTCGAACTTGAAGAAAAATTTTCTCGCCGACCCGGACAGTTCGATGGCGTGGTTGGCGCTGCCTTCTGCGCCAAGTTCGATCAGCTCCGAGTTGTTTGGTTTGACGTCAGCGCCAGCGCGGCCCGGGCCGTCCGTTTCCAGCGAGAATCAGGCACGGGCCAGCTCGCGTCGGGCGCAGGCCGATGCGGCGGCGGGTCTGATGCAGGAGTTGGGCACGGCAAATTTTGCGGGCACGCAGCGGGAGTCGCCGCTCAACACCAGCTTCGTGAGTTCAGCGGGCGAAACCAAAACCGTGTTCGGT
>SCTL01000694.1 GCA_004297495.1 Verrucomicrobiota bacterium | reverse complement strand
CTCGAAGCGCAACGCCTGCGCCGCCGCGACTTCGAGCTTCGTGCGGGCCAGCCTGATGGAATACGGCGCCGCCGGACTGACCACCAGCCGGGCGGTCTCCATTCGTGATCTGGTCTGGGCACTCATTCGGTTTGGGGATTCGGTCGTCTGCGCCAATACGTCCTTACGCATCCTGGCCGGATTCCATGGCGGATTTGCGACGTAAACGTGACAATTCGCCGAATCCCACAGTCGAGATTATGCCAGAAAGCCGCTGAATTAGGCAATCCTTATCATGGGAAGCTCCCAGCAATGGGCCAGGCTTGTCGTGATGCGATTGAATCCGGATTACGGTCATTCACGAATCCATCTTGTTTGGTACCCATGGCGACTCCACCCTCAAAGTGAACATCAGCACGACCGCGACCACTTGCTGTTCACCAAACCGAGACAACCCCAGACGCTACGAGATCAACCGCGACGACTGATAGTGGTTCTGGCAGGCGTCAGCAGCTCGCGTTCGACCGGTCGTTTCCCTCAAATGACCGTGCCCCGTTTGGGGCGGACTTGCAGGACAAACCGTCCGCAGTAGCGCGTCACCCGCACGCACGCGGCGAAGGCGACGGAAAGTGTGGCCGAAGTCACCACGCGGCGTTTCGGCCCGGCGTCCAGCACGCCGCCGCGTTTCAGCACCAGCACGTGCGTGAACGCCGGCACGATCTCCTCCACGTGATGCGTCACGAAAATGAACGTCGGCGAGTTGGCGCGCCGACCGAGCCGCTGGAGGAATTGCAGGAAATGTTCGCGCGCCGCCGGGTCGAGTCCGGCGCAAGGCTCATCCAGGATCAACACCTCCGGCTGCGCCATCAGCGCGCGGGCGATGAGCACCCGCTGGCGTTCGCCTTGCGAGAGCACGCGCCACGCGCGGTCGGCCAGCCGGGTGCATTCCACCGCGCGCAACAGTTGCCGCGCACGGCGGCAGTCGCCGCGCGAAGGTCGCGCACGAAAATCTATCGTCGCGGTTTTCCCACTGATGACGCTGGCGAGCGCGGGCTCGTCATCGGCCATCATCTGGCGCAACGCGGAACTGACCAGCCCGACTTTTTTGCGCAGTTCTCGCCAGTCGGATTCGCCGTAGCGCCGCCCGAGCAAGGTGATTTCGCCCCCCGTGGGCATCAAGTAACCGGTGACGGACCGGAGCAACGAGGTTTTGCCGGAGCCGTTGGCGCCAAGGATGACCCAATGCTCACCACGCCGGATCGTCCAATTCACGTCGCGCAAAATACGCGTGCCGTCGCGCGTGATGCGCAACGCGGAAATCTCGAGAACGGTTGGACGCATCAGAGTTTTTCGATCTCCGGCCAGAGCGGTTTCAAGTCGCCGTCCTGCAACGCCATCGCTTTGATCCGCGATTTGCCGCCGAGATCGAGGGCGCGGCGCAGCCATTCGAGCGCGGCCTCCGGTTTCCGCATCTGACAGGCGTAGCAGGCGAGGTTAAAGGGGATGATCGGTTCTTCCGGAAATTTTTCCGCCGCGGGTTGCAGGATGGCCCGGGCTTTTTCCAGGCCGCCCTCCGGCACGCGGCGCAAGGCGTAGGCATAATGCAGCCAGCTCGAAGCGCGGCGGGGCGCGAGCTGCACCAGCGTTTGCGCGATGAGCAACGCCTGCGCCCAATCTTCGTGTTGCGCGCAGATCGTCCAGCGCAGATCGAGGACGTCGGGATGGTTTTGCTTGGATTTCGAAATCCGGTCCAATTCTTCGATCGCATCAGCTTCCGCACCCAATCCCAGCCAGCCGATGGCGGCATCCAGGTGGTGCGAGTCAGGCGGGCCAAGCTTCTTCATGGCGCGAGGGTAACGCGGATGTCAACGACGCAAAGGGAAAATGAATGACGTCGCGCCTCGTGACAGCGGACGTGCGGAGACTCATGCTCGAAGACGGGAGCAGCTTCACCAAAAACTGCGACCGCGTTCGGAATGGTCGCCGGAAAACTCCGCGCGGTTTTGGACGGCGGCAACCCTCGGCGGCTTCTACGCGGCCAGCGATGTGGAGATGGTTCCGGCGCGGCAATGCTCCGGTTCGCATTCGATGGCGGCAAATCCAACTTCGTCAGCGGACTTATTTGAACGCGCAACATCACTAATACTTTATCCGCGGGTTTGACACCGACCAGATTCCATGGCTTAATGCACGTGTTACAGCACTTAGGGGAACGAATAGTTCTTTGATCGAATTTTAGGCTTTCGGTGTTGGTTCTGGTACAAACCTCACCGGACATCTGCAATAGACCTACTGGTACCATCGACAACTCCCCGGGCCTTTTGGTCACCCTCTGACTAACTGGCCCGGTTTTTTTGTACTCATTTCGGAAAAGAAAAACCGGAGAAGCATGCGCTTCTCCGGTCGTGAGAATTGAAACAAACTCAGAACCCGACCGTCGCCCGGCTGCCCTGCTTGGTGATGGTCTTCTCTTCCTCCCAGACAGCCACGCCCTTGTTCGACGTGAGCGAAAGCTGGAACACGTAGGAAGACTGGTGAATGTTCCCTGCCTTATCTTTCACCTCGATGATCTTGCCGGAGAGCGTGTAATCCGGCAGGCGCGTATGCTTCTTGTCCTCGAAGAATTCCTGCGCCTTTTGTTGATCCGCCGCAATCGGGTCTTCCGCCCCGCCGATGCCAATGGTCGTGGAAGTCTGCACCAAACCCGTCCGGTTCAGCGCCACGCGAATTTTTTTGGTGAGCAAATCCGTTTCGAGTTGCTGCCCGGTGCTGTTGACGATGCGGCTGATCGCCATCAACGAGGGCTCGGAGGGCACGCTGCTCTGGAGTTTGCCCGGGCTGATGAGATTGTCGGTGAGCGACTTCACCATGTCATCGGCGGCCTGCTCAAAGTCCTGAATGTTGACCTTGCCGACGGACGTGACGAGGCGCGAACTGCCTTGCGGTACATAGGTGGTTTGGGTTGAAGCACAGCCCGCGAGCAAGAGTGCGCCCGCGGTGGCGACGAGTGGAACAAGTGGTGATGTTTTCATTGGATGGCTTTTTTCTGGTTCTTCAATTCGTGGGTTCAAGGAATTTGATGCGGAAATCCTTCGCTCTGGGCGTCGGCGCGGTGGCGGTGATGGAAATGGTTTCCTTGCCTTCCATCGTGCGCGGCTGGGCGGTGCGCGTAGGCAGTTCGATGATCATGCCGTTCTCATCAAACCATTCCACGCGATAGGTGAACGCCTGCGGGCGGCTGGTGGTATTCTGAATTTCCACCTGGATTTTCAGGAAGCCCGCCGGGCTGGTGGATTGATTCACACCGAGAATGCGCGCGCGGCGATTGAGCGTGGAATCCGTGATCACGCGCTTGTCCGCCAGCATGTCGCGCTGGGCGACGGGTTGCGCGGGTTCGAGCGTGTTGACGGTGGTGCAACCCGGCAGCAGCACACAGGCGGCGGCGCCGGCCAACAGGAGGGAATTCAGTTTTTTCATTATTTCAATTTGAATTGGCTCACGAGCAGCGGTGTCGTTGCCGTGACGGATTTGGCATACACCACGTTCACTTCGCCGTCGAGCAGAGTCACCTCCACGGGCGCGCTCGACCCGGCGGACAAAGTCAGTTTGCGGTCCGCCGGCGTCACGATCTTTGCCACTTGAAATTCCTTGGGCAACGTCGTCCACGTGCGCGTGTCGGCGATGTTCATGGCCGCACCTGCTGCGGCGGTGGCAACTTTCGTCAGCAATCCCACCCACGCATCCGAGCGGCTGGCCGCCTCATTGATCGCGTAAGTTGCAACGGCTTTGGCGACGGTGGAGACCACGGTCTTCGTCACGATGACCGGAAACTCATTTTTAAAATCAAGCCCCACGATCGCGTCCATGCTGGCCAGCGGCGCGGTGGTTTCCTGCACGTCGCCCGCTTTCACGGCGAGCGACGGCGCTTCGCCGTAATGACGCGCCAGTTTGGGGAACGCCGCACCCACGTACGAGACCTTGGTGATGATGATCGGAATGTCTATGCGAATCTGATCGAGGCTCGCGGCCTGGCCGGTTTCAAAGATGACATAGGTGCAAGCGCCGGGCGACTGTCCGGCCACCGCGTTGGTGGCGGCGGCGAGATCGGCCTGGACGAATTTATTATCGCCCGCCACTTCGATCACGCGATTCAGCGACTTCACCGCGTGCTCCAAATCCGAACCGCCCGTGCCCTGATAAAGGAAGAACAGCCCGTCGAGATAAACGGTGAACGGATTCACATAGTCCGCGTAGAATTTGAATCCTTCCAGGTCCTTGTTAACGCCGTCGAGCGCGCCGGAAAACTTCGGGTCCGCCTTCGCTTTTTCAACTTTGTCCTTCTCCTTGCTCTGCGCTTCCATTTCCCGCGCCTTTTCGATGCGCCTTGCGTTTTCATCCACGGCGTCCTGCTGGCGCTGATAGGCGCGAATGATTTCCGGCCGCGCCTTGTCGGCATCGCCGAGCGCGAGATAGTTCAGCGCCTTGTAAGTATGCAGCATGATTTTGTCGTACGACTTTCCTTCGTACGGCAGGTTCTGTTGATTGGACATGATCGCGCCGGCTTCGTTGGCGACTTTGACTTTCGCGCGCTCCTCGTATTTTTCAATCTGTACCTGGGCGGCATCGAGATGCGTGAGGCTGTTTGAGTAGTTGCCCGCCGCGCGATACGCCGCGCCGGCTTCCAGATGCCAGACCACGGAATCCTTGCTTTCGCCTTCCTTGTCGGCCTTGTCGCCGAATTCCTTCGCCGCGATGTCGGGCCGACCGCCCACCCAGGCGCTGGTCATGCTCTGCGACTGGTTCTTGTAAGTCGAACAACCCGCGCCCAGCACCATTGCCGCGCCCGCCGCCACCAACATGTAGTAGATTCGTTTCATCGAGTTTTATTTTTGGTTTAACTTCTGAGGGTTTCTGTTTCACCAACCGTTTACTTCGCCAGCCGCAGCACCGCGCCCTTGTCCACGCCCGTGTCCTCCAGGATTTCCGCCGTGGAAGTTTTCGGGTTCACCGCCGTGATGCGCGCCTTGCCGACCTGCACCTCTTCTTTGCCGAGCGATTCCTTCGTGTCCGGATCAATCAACTCCTCGCCCTGCGCAAAGACGCCCCATACCTGGCCCACCGTCACGCCGCTGCCTTCCCCGCGATTGATCGTGATCTGCTTGTCGCGTTTCACGAGGACTTTCACGGGGAACACCACGTTCGCCACGCGGCTCGCCACGGATTCGGCGGTTTCCTTCACGGCCTCGCGCAACAAATCATCCGTCAACTCCGCGTCCTTGCTCAACGAAGTCGAGTCGCTGCGGTCGTCCTTCTTGTCGGTGCGAATGTTCGCCGACTCCAGCAGTTTGCCGGTCGTGGAATCATAAATCTTCGCCACCGCGCCGATGCGGATTTTGCGTTTCAAGCCGACCTTGTTCAGCGTCTTGAATTCCATCTTCTCGGTGGAGTCCTCAAAATCGTCCACCGTCGTCACGAGCAGAAATTTCGCGCCGGTGAGTTTGCCCTGCTGCGCGGCGGACTTGGCGTCCACGTTGCCGGACGCGCCGAGTTCCTGCTCCTTCATCACGTCCTTCAAATCGCTGCGGCCCACGATGTCGAACTTGCGCGACGCGTTGATGGCGGAAATGAGCTGGCTGTCGAACGCCTCTACCACGCGACCGAGCGAAAGGTCCTTGCCCGCCTTGGACAACGCGGCCTTGAGCGACGGCGTGGGCGTGACGGAGGAAACGCCCAGTGTGGCCTTGCCTTCCTGGGCCAGCGCCGCGACGGGCAACAACGCCGCGCACGCCGCAGCGAGAATGAAGTTCTTGGATTTCATGGTGATCATCTATGTGTGTTAAAGGGTCAGGGGTTAGTAAAGACTTTTGTGGATGTGAATGCCTTCCTTGGTGTCCACGCGATAATGACTCTCGCTCCAGAATTTCGCGTAGCCTTCCATTACCTTCACCTGAGCGTCAGTGAGTTTGTCGCCATTCTTGATGTCATCGAGGAACTGCACGTTGTCCTTCCAGCGCGCATAGCCCTTGTCGCTCATCTGCAACGCCACTTTCAATTTCTGTCCGTCCACCACGTTGATCGTGCGTTCCCACGGATTGAATCCTTCGCGCGAGAGGCGCAGCTTGTGCAAGCCCGGCTTCGCTTGAAACGATCCCGGCGCGCTACCGATGGTCAGTCCGTCCAGTTCCACCGTCACGTCCAGCGCCTGGACTTCGATGGGCTTGTCGCTCTTCACGACCTTGTTGTCTTTGGAAATCTGAACGTCCGGCACTGCAATCGGCTGATCCTTGATGTCCGTCATCGAACACGCCACGGAGAAACTGACGGACTTGGCCTGCGCCACAGCGGTGGGAAGCGCGTTCGCGCCCTTGCCGGACTTGATGAGTTCCGCCGCGATTTGCGTGGCGGCATCGTCGAGCATTTCGTTCACGTGCTCGGTCGTCTCTGTGCCCAACCCATCGCTGCCGCGCACCGTCTTATTGGCCGTCGCCATGCCGCCGCGAATCGAACCGCCCTCGCCCGCTTCCACGATCTTATAGCCGACGCGCAGCGTGTAGAGATCGTTGATGGTGTTCACGCCATTGCCTTTGTAAGTTTTCTTCTCGTGACCGTAGGTGGTGATCGAGGGAATGATGATGTAATCCACGCCGAGGTTTTGCGCGAGCCGGAGCGCGCTCGTGTTCGTCTCCAGCGCGCGATCCAGCGCCGTCGGGCCGCTGTCGCCGCCCGCCGAGTAATCCTTCAAGCTGCGCGTCACCACGTCGCGAGACAAGATCGTGAAGCCTTCGCCCGAGATGCGCGTGGCCAGCAAATCTTCGAGCACCTGGACCTTGTCGTTCAATTCCTTGCCGGCGCGATTCTCGACGATGATCGCCGCCTTGCGCAACGCGTCCGCCGCCTTGACGTTTGGCGTGAACGCGACCAGCAGCGCCAGAAGGGTTGAGTTAAGGCCCAAAAGAAAACCGCGATGAATACGTGTTGGCATAATACAAGTCACTTGTTTGTTTTTCTGCTGAGCTGCCGCCGAAAAGACCGGCAGTTAAATCTGATTACGACTGACTGCGACCAACTGGATTACTTTTTCACGGGCCGCCCCTGCGCGTCCACTTCGATGTCTTCGTACACCTGGATCGTGCGGCCATCGGAGGTGGTTTCGGTGTGCCAGCGGCGCACGGTGCGCGTCGTGGTGTTAAACGGCGCGGCCATACCGACCGCAAACCCTTCGCCCGCGCCGACCACCGCGCCCACGGCATTCCCCGCCACCACGCCCGCACCGGTGCCCACGGCTTTGCCCACTGCCGGTCCGGGATGTTTGGAACTGGTGCCTCCCGGGTCGGTGGAACAACCCGCGACGACCATCATCGCGATTGAAGTGCTGAGAAACGTCCTGTTCATACACCGAGTTTTCATACCTGACTCACTTTCAAATTAAATTGCATCAGACAATTCTTGAATCTCGATCTGCAAATCAGCCAACGCTCTTTTTGCCCGCATGTCAAGCGCCAGCTCAACGGGAATTGCGGACACGCACCCGCAACCCACTGGTCTCCGGCGCACTCGCAAACGACAGCACTCCGCGCGGCGCGGTCACGCCGGCGTAAGGATCGTTCTTGATCAACAGATTTCCGTCGAGATCGAGATGATCCGCTAGTTCGGACAAATGCGCGGCGGCGGAAATCAACACGCTCGTCTCGATCATGCAACCGATCATCGTCTTCAGCCCCTTTGCCCGCGCGGCTTTGAGCGCCTCGAACGCGCCGGTCACGCCGGCGGTCTTCGCGAGTTTCACGTTCACCCCGTGAAAACACTGGGCGCAATGCTCCACGTCCGCCGCCGTGTGATAGGATTCATCCGCGAACAACGGCAGCGGCGAGCGTTCCTTCAACCAGACCAGATCGACCACCGGCGTCTTTGCGGGCATCGGTTGCTCCACGAACTGCACTTTGCCATCCGCCGCCAGCCATTCGATGCGTTTCAAGGCTTCTTCCTTCGTCAGCCAGCCTTCGTTCGCGTCCACGCGGATCGGTTTCTTCGGCGCAACCTCGCGCAACGCGGACACCATCAGGTGATCATCCGGCACGCCGACTTTCAGCTTGAGCACGGGATATTCCGCCGCCGCCAACACTTTCTCGCGAATCACCGCCGGCGAATCAATCCCGATGCTGAACGACGTCACATGCACCCCTTCGCGAAATCCTAAACCGAGTTGATCATAGACCGCCTGCTTCGCGTCCCGGCCCGCAGCGTCCACCAACGCGAGATTCACCGCACACTTCGCAGCCATGTCATGCGGTGAAAGCGTGTTCAAGTAAGTCATGCTCCCCGCGATGTCGCGGCAGGACAATCGCGCGGGGTCCACGCGCCGCAAAAAATTCTCCACCGTCTCCACCGATTCGCCGTACCGGCTGATCGGCGACGCCTCGCCCAAACCGCGCACCCCTTCGCACGTGGTGATTTCCGTCACGACGACGGGGATGGACTCCGCGCTCCCGCGCGCGATGGTCCATGTGCGCACCAGTTCCAGATCAACCCGTCGCGAAATGATTTCCATAGATTACCGGTTCAAAGACTGCTGGTTTTGTCCGACGAAAACGGAATTTGCTGTTCCGGTTGAACAGGTTTTCCGTGACCGAGGACTGCGGG
>SCTL01000693.1 GCA_004297495.1 Verrucomicrobiota bacterium | reverse complement strand
GGTGGAATCTTCCCCCAATGCCATTGTCCTGGTGAACGTGGAAGGCCGAATCACCATGGTCAACGCGCAGACGGAAAAATCGTTCGGCTATGCGCGGGCAGAACTGGTTGGCCAGAGGATCGAGCTGTTGGTGCCCGAACGTTTTCGCGCCAGACACCCGGGTTATCGCGGCGGTTTCTTCGCCGCTCCAACCGCGCGGCCAATGGGGGTCGGTCGCGATTTGTTCGGCCTGCGCAAGGACGGCAGCGAGTTTCCCATCGAGATCGGTTTGAATCCAATGGAGACGGACGAGGGCATGTTCGTGCTGGCCAGCATCATTGACATCACCGAACGCAAACGGATGGAGGAAGTGCGCGAGCGCTTCGCGGTCATCGTGAACTCCTCCGAGGATGCCATCCTGAGCAAAACGCTGGATGGCAGGATCACGAGTTGGAATCCGGGCGCGGAGAAACTTTTCGGCTACTCGGCGGAGGAATCGGTCGGACAGCCGATGTTGCTGATCGTCCCGCCGGAACGCGCCGGGGAAGAGCCGGAAATCCTGGCGCGCGTGGCGCGCGGCGAAACCATCGAGCACTTTGAAACCGTCCGCGTCCGAAAGAACGGCCAGCGGATTGACGTTTCCGTCGTGATCTCGCCCCTGCGCGACGGGCGCGGCCAGATCATCGGCGCCTCCGCCATTGCGCGCGACATCACCGACCGCAAACGCGCCGAGCAGGAGATTCTCAAGCTCAACGAAGAGCTCGAACGCCGCGTCCGCGACCGCACGGCGCAACTGGAAGCCGTGAACAAGGAACTGGAAGCCTTTTCTTATTCCGTTTCCCACGACCTGCGCGCGCCGCTGCGACACATTGACGGCTTCGCCAAAATGCTGGAGCAAAACGCCAACTCGACGCTGGACGAATCCGGTCGTCGTTACCTGAAAATCATTTCCGATGCGGTCGGACGGATGGGCACATTGATTGACGACCTGCTTGTCTTCTCGCGCATGGGCCGCGCGGAAATGCGCCGCACGGACGTCAACGCCACCGAATTGGTGGCCGAGGTTTTGCAAGAAATGGTCGCCGACCTTCAGGGTCGCAAGATCAAATGGGACATCGCGCCGCTGCCCGTGGTCAACGGGGACCGCGCCATGCTCAAGCAAGTCTGGGTGAACCTGCTTTCCAACGCCGTGAAGTATTCCCGCCAGCGTGACATCGCTGAGATCAAAATCCGCTGGCACAAGAACGAGCGCGGGGAGTCGGAATTTTCGGTGCAGGACAATGGCGCGGGCTTTGACATGCAATACGCCGGCAAACTTTTCGGCGTCTTTCAGCGTCTGCACCATGCCGAGGAATTCGAGGGCACAGGCATCGGCCTGGCCAACGTGCGGCGCATCGTTCTGCGCCACGGCGGCCGGACCTGGGCCGAGGGCAAGCTTGACGCCGGCGCAACTTTTTATTTTTCATTGCCCGATACCGAAAGGAACAAAACATGAAACGACTGGGACCGATCCTGTTGGCGGAAGACAATCTTAACGACGTCGAACTCACGCTCGCCGCGTTGAAACAAAATCACATCGCCAACGAAGTCGTGGTGGCGCGCGACGGCCAGGAAGCCCTGGATTACCTTTACCGGCGGGGGAATTTCCAGAAGCGCGAGGCCGGACATCCGGTCGTCGTGTTTCTCGATTTGAAAATGCCCAAAGTGGACGGCCTCGAAGTCCTGCGGCAGATGAAGTCCGACGCCACGATCAAAATGATCCCGGTCGTGATGCTCACTTCCTCGCGCGAAGAGAACGACCTGGTCCGCAGCTACTCTCTCGGCGCCAACGCCTACGTGGTCAAGCCCGTCGGCTTCGAGCAATTCCTCGACGCGGTCAGACAACTGGGCATTTTCTGGGCCGTCCTCAACGAACCGCCGCCCGTCACGAACAACGATTGATCCGAATCACGGGCGCGGATCAAATGTCAGATTGATTTTTTTGCCGTCGCTGCGAAACTTACGGCCTGACGAGCGTTACTCAGTTCTTCCGACTGCGGCATCCGGCGGAAAAGTTGAGGCAAATAAAAAGAACGAACCCGGATGCCTGATGCGGGGAAAAGCCCAGCGCGACCGCGCGCCGAAGTGAAGTGAACTGAGCGCCGATTGGCTGTGTGCAATGGACTGCGATTTGCGCATCCGCAAAAATTGAGTAGACTCGACACGTGATTGTCGAAAACCAGAGATGAAAAAATCATTACGCGTTCTGAACCTCGAAGACAGCCGGGAAGACGCCGAGCTGAATCACGCCATGCTGGCGGCGCGCTGGCCGGAGTGCCAGTTCACCCGCGTGGACCGGCGGGAAGATTTTGTCGCGGCGCTGGAGGCGGGGAACTTTGACGTGATTTTGTCCGATTACACCATGCCGGGATTCGACGGACGGACCGCGCTGACCCTGGCCCGGAAACAGCAACCCAACATGCCGTTCATTTTTGTTTCCGGAACGATCGGCGAAGACGCGGCGATCGAGGCGCTCAAGAATGGGGCGACGGATTATGTGCTCAAACACCGGCTGATGCGCCTGATTCCAGCGGTGGACCGGGCGTTGCGCGAAGTGGCTGATCGCGCCGAACACCAGCGGGCCGACGAATCCATGCGGCAGTCCGAACACAAGTATCGTGAACTCTTCGAGTCGCTGGCCGAAGCGGCGTTTCTCACGGACGAATACAGCGGCAAGATCATTGACGCGAACCGCCGTGCCGAGCTGGTGCTGGGGTGTACTCGCGCCGACATTCTTGGTCGCAAGCAATCCCAATTTCTCGCAGTGGATCGCACCACGCCGCATGAACCCGCCGTCTATGAATGCCTCATGACCCGCGCCGACGGCACGACCTTGCGCGTGGAAGTGCGGACGACCCGACTGCTCCTTTACGAACGCGAACTGGTTCTGCGGCTTTGCTACGAGTGCAGTTACGGCGTCTCCTGACGGTTCGTCGCGTCAGGCGCCCCGATGAGTTCGGGTGAGGACGCGGAGTTCTCCGCCACGAAATCGGGATAGAGCTTTTTGGTGCATTCGGGACAGATGCCGTGGGTGAACCCAGCCTCGGAGTGTTCCTGAATGTAAACTTCGACCTGCTTCCAGTAACCGTTGTCGTCGCGAATTTTTTTGCACGAAGCGCAAATCGGCAGAAGCCCCCGCAACGTTTTTGCCTGGGCCAGCGCCCGGGTCAGTTCGTCAATCAGTCGGAGACGCTCAGCCTCCTCACGTTTGCGGTCGGCAATGTCGCGCTCGATGACGGAAGCTCCGACCACCTCGCCCATCGCCGATTTAATTGGCGAAATGGTCACCGAAACGTCCACGCGCGAGCGGTCCTTGCGCAGGCGTGTGGTTTCGAAGTGGTGAACCTGCTCTCCCATTTGGATCATCTTCAACGTCTCGTTCAGTTCATTTTCCGGATGCGGCGTGAACATCAGGACCGACATCGAGCGGCCAATCATTTCCTGTGCGGTGTAGCCGTAGATTTGCTCCGCCGCCTTGTTCCAACTGAGGATGGTTCCGTCCAACGTCTGGCTGATGATGGCATCGTTCGATGACTCGACGAGGGCCGCGAGATGCGCGGATGCCTCGCGCATCTGCCTTTGCTCACGCCGCGAAGCCGCCGCCGCCAGTTCGCGGTCAATGGCCGGCACGAGGCGCGCCAGGTTGTCTTTCAGAATGTAATCATGCGCGCCAGCCTTCATCATCGCCACGGCCGCTTCCTCTCCAAGCGTCCCGGAAACCACGAGGAAGGGAATGTCCAGGTTCGATTCCTGAAACAACTTCAAAGCCGCCGGGCCGCTGAACGCTGGCAGAGAATAATCGGAGATGACGATATCCCACGGCTGTTCTTTGAGCGCGGTGGCCATCGGCCCGGCCCGCTCCACCCGGCAAACCGTCGGCTCGTACCCGTGGCGTTCGAGGA
>SCTL01000692.1 GCA_004297495.1 Verrucomicrobiota bacterium | reverse complement strand
TGACGTCGCTCGCTTGAATCACGTACGTCAGGGGCACCGCCCGGCAACTCGCATCGGCGGGAGTGGGAATACAAAACTTTGACTGGCCCAAGGTCCCGCTGGTCAGCGTGTAATTGGTTTGGTACTGATGAGTGAATGGGTTGCCGACGACGCCGTCAGGATAAATGAGGTAGGATTCCCCGCGGTCCACGGAACACACGTTTCCCACGACACCCACGCCGAGCGCGGTGATTGTGATCGTATCGCCGATATGGGCGGTTCCTGGACTGGCTTGAAGAATCGAAGCCATGCCGCCACCGATACAATTCTGGGCCGACGCTTGCGGCGTCGCCAAGACCGTCGCCAGTACCGCACATAGGAGTGCCAGCACCGTCCTACATTGATTCATTTTTGTTTTCATGTTTGTTTCCTTCTCCGTGATAACAGTTGCGCCTCCTAGACCACAAAACGATTGGCTCGAACGCCGCAAAAGATTTTCCATTCCGTGCCCCGCATTTTTTCTGAGGTGCATTGTTTTGTATAAAAAGCGCGACGTTCGCGCGGTCTTGTCCTGGTTCACTGTTGGGTGACTTCTCTACCTGCGATGAGTTATGAACCCATTGCCACACCAGTGCAAGCTTTCGTGTTTAAGGATTATTACGTACTGCGCTCTCGGGGGAGAGCGAGTAAGCGAGAACTGGGACACTCGAATTTTGAAACCTAAGAGTGAAATTGCAAAACCTCCGCCACATCGAGTCTGGTCGAAATTCAGAGTCGCCGCAGTTTCGCGACATAGCATCGCGGGTAGGTGAAGTTGACGACGTACCGCGTGGCATCAGCGGGATCGTCTCCGCCCGTCGCCCTCTTCGTCCAAGTCCTTCTTAAGCACATCTTCAGGACGATTGGGATCGTGCCCGAGCATGGGCAGGCAATCCGGCATGCGGCGGCAACGTTCGTGAATGAACAGGCTGGGTTGAATGTCAGGATCGGCGTCGCCAAGTCGGCGCGAGATCTCGGCCCAACCGTTGATGCGGTCGGTGTTGGCGCGACGCAGGTGATGCCGAGTCGCGCATATCATCTGGCGGGGTAATGCCGTCGCTCTGGCGACTGAAGACGTCTCCGCCCGCGAGGAAATAATTCATGTGCGAAAACTCCAGCGTGCGAGGCCGCAATTCGTCCGTGGAGCGCCGGGACGAGCAAGGACGTCCGCGCAAGGCGACTACTCGTTTAGGTGAAGCGGGCCAGCATCGCCTTGATCGCGGTTACGTGGCTCTCGGACAGCCGTTGCCGCGCGGCGTGCTAGTCCACGATGTAGAAATTGTCGTCACCACCTCGCGACCGCGCAGGACGACGGTGTAATGATTAAAACCATAATCCAGTGCCGCTCACCACTCGACGGCGCGCGAGTCATCAAGGTGGAGATGACGCGGAGATCGCGGCGGAAGTTGGCGAAAAAGTGGCTGGCGGCGATGCCCCAATCTCCATCGAGCCAGGCACGCCGCTGCCAACCGTGAAGGCGCTGAAGCAACTGCCGGTATTCAGGATTGTTGAACCGGTTGTCAGTGCGCGCGCAAGGAGAAAGCGTGTGTGTGTTTCCTTATGCAAGTGGAACGGGACGCTGAACCGGTTTTTGTACCGAGTGTGACCGACACCACGGGGTTGGTGGTGGAAGCGATTGAAGAAGTTGAATGTTGGAATGTTGTGGTGCAGTCAGAAGGCGATCAACTCCTTCCTGTCTAGCATCGGATTCTCAACGGGCCCGGTGACATTCGCGCATTTAGTACGCGCAAAAAAAGGAGGCGGGTCTTTCGACCCGCCTCCCGTGATTTATCCTCTACGACTTATCAACCCGGACCAGGAAGTCCCGGGCCCGTCGGATTGAACGGGTCGCAGTTCTTGATTGACGGATGAATCTGGTGATTACCACGTTCCAGTTCGCCACCGTCGTCAATGTCAGGCGCTCGCACGCCGAACGCCGCCGTCCCGTTGGGCACCGTCGCGCCGTCCTGCACCGTCAATCCGATACACGCGGAGATCGCGTTCCGGAAGTTCAGCAGGTAACGGTCGCCCGTCCCGCCCTTCAACTGTCGAATCTCGCTGTCTGACAACACCCAGATGCGGATGCGATAGCGATCCGGCGGATTCACACTGC
>SCTL01000691.1 GCA_004297495.1 Verrucomicrobiota bacterium | reverse complement strand
GAGTTCCCGGTTCGCAGCTTGATCGTCAACGCGAGCGGCGGTTTGATCGGCGACGGCCATCCGGTCGGCGCCACCGGCGTGCGGCAGGTTGTGGAAACGTTTCGCCAACTCACCGGCGCGGCGGGAAAATATCAGATCGAAGGCGCGCGACGGATGTTGACCTTCAATCTCGGCGGTTCGTTCACTACCAACGTGGTGATGATCTGGGGAACGTAGCGGCTACATGTAGAACCCGCCGTTCACGTGCAGCACCTGGCCGGTGAGATAGCGCGCGTCGGCCGAGCACAGGAACAACACCGAGCCGACCACGTCTTCCACTTCGCCCAAGCGACCGAGCGGAATCTGCGCGAGAAATTGTTTCGTCTTCTCTTCCGTCATGTCGCGAATGATCTCGGTGTTGACGAAACCCGGCGCGACGGCGTTGACGGTGATTTGTCGGCGGGCCAATTCGCGCGCGGCAACTTTGGTGAGCGCGATGACACCCGCCTTGCTCGCGGCATAATTCGCCTGTCCGAAAAATCCGACCAGCCCGCTGACTGACGCGATGTTCACAATGCGCCCGCCGGCGCGCAAAAGATCGGACGCCTGCTGAATGCAGTTGAACGCGCCGGTCAGGTTCACGCGCAACACGCTTTCCCATTCGTCGGCGGACATTTTCTTCAGCGATCGGTCGCGCAGGATGCCGGCGTTATTGACGAGGATGTCCAGTCCGCCGAATTGTTTCCGAATTTCCGCCATCATTGTGCCGACCTGCGTCGCGTCGCCCACGTCGCATTGGATCACCGCCGCGTCGCCCAACCTGGCGGCCACGCTTTCAGCGTCGGCTTGATTGCGCCCCGCCGGATCGGCCACGTAATTCACCACGCACCGCGCGCCGCGTTGCGCCAGCGCCGTGACAATGCCCGCGCCGATGCCGCGCGAACTGCCGGTGACCAACGCCACCTTTCCAGTGAAGTCGTAATCGTCGTTCATAGATCGCCGCTCCCGTTGCCTGCCTGCCAAACGTGGACTAACTTACGCGCGAGGCAACTGGATGAAAGCGGAAAGCAATCGCCGGATCGAATCACGCGCCACGCATCCGCCTTCGCTGCGCTTCGACGCGACCAGCCACGCGACCCGTTCCCGCCCGATCCGCCTCCTCACCGCCGTTCCCATTTGCGACGGTCACGACAGCGCCATCAGCACCATCAACCTCGAATTCGTCCGGCGCGGACTTGAAGTCGTCTATCTCGGCTACCACCGGTCGGTGCGCGACGTCGTGCGCGCCGCCATCCAGGAAGACGCGCGTGCCATCGGGCTTTCGTCTTACAACGGCGGCCACGTGGAATTCTTCTCGGAAGTCTTGCGCGAACTCAAGCGGCGCGGCGCGGGCGACATCGGTGTCTTCGGCGGCGGCGGCGGCACGATCACGGCGGACGACGCGAAGCTCTTGAAACGCCGCGGCGTGGACGAAATATTTTTCGCGGGCACGCCGCTCGACGCGATGGTGAATTTCGTGAAACGAAAATACGCCACCGCGAAAAAAACTTTTCACGCGGCGACGTCGCCGTCGGCGCGGCTGGCCGACGGCGCATTGGCCAAGTGTCTCACGGCGGCAGAAAACGGCGACCGACTCTCAACTCTCAACTCTGAACTCTCAACTCGCACTCTCGGCGTCACCGGCCCGGGCGGCGCGGGCAAGACGACGTTGATTGACGAACTGGCGCTGCGTTTTCTCTCCACGCATCCCGCCGGACGACTTGCGGTGCTTTCGCACGATCCCAGCCTCGTCGGTGACGGGGCGTTGCTGGGCGACCGGGCCACGATGATCTATGCGCAGGATGACCGCGTGTTCATGCGGAGTCTCGCCACGCGCGGTCACGCGGGCGGCGTCTCCCGGGCCACGGCGCGTTGTCTGGACGTGTTGCGACACGCCGGCTTCGATCTGGTGATCGTCGAGACCGTCGGCGTCGGCCAGGAAGCGCTGCCGTTCCGTCGCGACTTGGTGGACAAGACCGTGCTGGTGATGAGTCCCGATTACGGCAGCCGGTTGCAGCTTCAGAAAATCGCGATGCTCGACGCGGCGGACCTGGTGGTCGTGAACAAATCCGATCTGCCCGGCGCGAAAACGGCGGCGGCGGAAATCCGGCAGCGGCTGGAACACAATCAGCGCGGGCAACGCCTCATCGTGACGATGGCCAAGCGGCATCGCGATCCGGGCGTGGACAACTTGTTTCGCGAGGTGATGTCATGAACTCGCTGGGCCGGGTTGTTGAAGTTGTCGAAGCGTTCAACCGCTCCGTTGAGGCGCAAGTGAAGCGGACGCGACGCGACGCGCGGTTTGCGAGCGAACTGCGCCGGCGCTGGCGGAGGATTCAGGCGCAGATTCCTGAGATTGAAATCCCCACGGGCTTGAAGTTCCCGCGTCTCGCCTTGCCGCCGACCGACGAGCCGGCCGAGATCGCGCGCTACTTGTTCGGTGAGGGATTGCCCGGCGAATTCCCGTTTGTGAACGGGACGTATCGGGAGATGTATTTGGAAAAAGCTGAAAGCGGAAAGCAGAAAACTGAAATTGAAGAGCCCACGCGGTTGTTCGCCGGACTTGGATTGGCCGAAGACACGAACAAGCGCTTTCACTATCTCACGCACCATCAGCGCACCATCCGCCTCAGCACCGCGTTCGATGGCCCGACGCTCTACGGTTTGGACAGCGATGCCGATGGCGTCTTCGGCAAGGTGGGCGAGGGCGGCGTGGCGATTGATACGATTGAAGACATGGAGCGGCTCTACGCGAATTTTCCGCTCGGCAACGAGCATTTCTCCGTCTCAATGACCATCAACGGCCCCGCGCCGATTCTCCTGGCGATGTATGTCGCCGTGGCCCGGCACCGCTTCGGCCCGCGCGTGATTCCGAAACTGCGCGGCACCGTGCAGGCCGACATCCTCAAGGAAGTCCAGGCGCAGAATGAAATTATTTTTCCGCTCGACGCTTCGCTGCGCTTTCTCAGGGACATGGTGGAGTTCACCACAAAATACATGCCGCGTTGGTATCCCATTTCGATCAGCGGCTATCACATGGCCGAGGCCGGTGCGACACCCGTGCAGCAGGCAGCCTACACACTCTCGAACGGCTTTGCGTACGTGGAAATGTTCCGCGCGCGGGGACTGGACGTGAACCGCTTCGGCCCACGGCTCTCGTTTTTCCTGGATTGCGCGTTGGACCTCGAATACCTCGCGCTCGCCCGCGTCTGCCGGAAACTTTGGGCGGTCGGGATGCGCGATGCGTTCGGCGCGGGCGAACGCGCGCAACTTTTCAAATTGCACACCCAGACCAGCGGGCGTTCACTGATCACGAGCGAGTTCAAAAACAATTTGACGCGCACCGCCGCCGAGTTGTTGCTCGCCTATGCCAACGCGACGAATTCCTGCCACAGCAACAGCGCGGATGAGCCGTTCACCACGCCCAGCGAGGAGTACGTCCGCCTGGCCGCGCACGCGCAAGCGATCCTGCTGGAGGAGTCCGGCTCGTTTAAGTTCATGATGAATGCGTTGTCGGGTTCGCCGGGAATGAAGATCGTCGAGCGCGTGGTCGAGCGCGCCATGCTGGAGGAGTTTCACCAACTCGACGAGTTGGGTGGCGTGCTGGCCGCGACAGAACTTCGCTATCAGCGCAGCCAGATTCAGGCGGCGGCGCATCGTTACGAACAGCAGATAAATGACGGCACGCGCCCGGTCATCGGCTTGAATCGGTACCACAGCGCGGCCACGGAATCGCCGGCGGTGAATGTCGTCCGCACTTCTCGCGAAAAAAAGCAACGGCAGCTCGACCGGCTGGAAAAATTCAAACGCCGGCACCGCTCTCAATCAGAGCGCGCGCTCGATCAGTTGGCCAAGGTCGTCGAGCGCGGCGGTAATGTTTTTGCGGAGTTGATTGACACCGTTGAGCACTGCTCGCTAGGCCAGATTACGGCGCGATTGGCTGATTTGGTTGGCCGCTACCGCCCGACGCTTTGATGGCGCCACCACTTTGCCGGGTGGGTTGATTTCCCAGGTCGCCTCCGCAATGTACCTGATTTGACGGTCGAACATTCGGGGCCTAGTGTGCGTCAGGGATATTAGGAATATGGTTGCAGGAAACAATTGAAACGAATTATGCGCGACGTCGGTTCCCTGAAAGTAAATGCCATGGCAGACTGAGGCTGAGGTGTAACCAAGGGGTTCCGTCGCCGCGCGCGACGGAAATGCAACATGGACGAACAGTTCAAGGATTGAAGACGCCCGCCGTCTTACTGGCGACCGCGCCGCTGGAAGCAGTCCTGCCGCACGCTCAAATCAGCCGCCATGCCGCGGGTGAACTCATCGCCACCGGAGACCAATTGCTCGAATGGGTTTTCTGCGTGCTGAACGGCCGGTGCGAAGAACACCGCCGTTCCTCAACCGGAGAGATTCTCGTCCATCGGACTTTCACGCGTGGAGAAACCTTCGGCGGCTGCACCGATGACTCGCCCGAGTGCCTGGGCGCAATCATCGTCGCGTGCGAGGAGAGCGTCGTGTTGCGGATGCGCTGTCAGGAATTGTCGGCCCGGACGAGCGAGCTCATGGGCCATGACTCGCGCATGCCGGAGTCAGAGCGCGAAACGGCGTGGTTCGGCGGCGCGGTTTCCCGACGCACTCGCGGACGTCTCCAAACGCTCGCAATCCTTTCACCTGACCTGCCGGCCTCGTGGCTCGGTGAGCGCCTCGCGGTGGCGCTGCACGCGGAAACCGGCGAGTCCGTCGCTTTGGTTCTGTTGGTCCCGCCCGAACCGCATACGAAGGGGCCACGCGACACGATTGACTGGACGTTGGGCGACGCGGCGAGTCCGCTGCCGTCAGCGGGGCGAATGCAGGGCGGTTTCCACCGGCTGTGTGTGGGCGTGCCGCACAACTTGCAAGAGGGCGGCGCCGTCGCGCACCTGATGGAAACGCTCGCGCGCCGTTACGACCACGTGCTCGTCACCGCCCAGACGGAGGAAATTCCTTTCTCCGCGTGGTATGAGTGCGTCGCGCGATCAGTGTCGGCGTATTTGTTTGTGCAACCGGCTGCGGAAGACGCGCAACGCTTGGAATTGTTGCTGCGCGAACTGAAGTTGCGCTTGAACAGTCATGTTCCAGTCCGGCTTAAAACCGTCCTCTGCGTGGGTGCGAACGAATCCGTTCGAGATTTCGACGCGCGCATCGAGCGCGCCGGTCTGCCGATTCACGCCCATCTCCGCGGTTGTCCGACGCTGACTGGTTGGCGGGAGGATAGGCAATTCGGCGAACCGGCGGAACCGTTCGCCGCGAATGCGCGATGGCTGGCGCGAGACATGGCTGATTGTCTCGTGGGTCTGGCGCTGTCGTCGGGCGGCGCAAAAGGCTTTGCGCACATCGGCGTGATTCAGGTCCTCGAAGAAAACGGCATCGAGGTGGATGTGGTGGCCGGCACGAGCATGGGCGCGTACATCGGCTCGCTGTGGGCGTCTGGCTGTGATGGCGCGCGGATGGAACAACTCGCCCGCGAAATGGAAGCGCGCCGCGCCATGTGGAGTTTGATTGATCCGGCTTTTCCGCCGCGCCAGGGATTCTTGCGCGGTTACGCTTTGAAACACCGACTCATGCAGACCATTGGCCGCGCGCGCTTCGCGGACCTGGCCCGGCCCTTGCGCGTCATCGCCACCAGCTTGAACGCCCAGGAACGCGTCGTCTTCTCCAGCGGCGAAGTGGCGGCCGCTGTCCACGCCAGCGTCGCGGTGCCGGGCCTGTGTGTGCCCGTGACTCTCGGCGATGAGAGTTACGTGGATGGAGGCATCGCGGACCCGCTGCCCGTGGATGTGCTCCAGGAAATGGGCGTCCGCACCATCATCGCCGTGAACACCATTCCCACGCCTGAGCGTCTCCGTTACTGGCGGCAAAAAGCCCAAAGCGCACGCGCGCAACACGACGCCGAACATCAGCGCCGATGGTGGCGAAGAGTTTTTCCCATCGAAAAACATCTCAACTATCTCGCGCCCGGAAACATTCTGGAGATTCTCATGCGCAGCGTTCACGGCGCGCAATCCCGCGCCGCCGAAAACGCCTGCCGGCGTGCCAGCTTCGTGTTGCGGCCGGACATTTGCGATGATCGCTGGCTCGACTTGCACCATCCCGGCCAATACCTGGCCGCCGGCCGCGAGATTGCCTCACGCCACGTGGATGAAATCAAAGCGTTGATTCGCGAGGAAGGAGAACATCATGAACTGGAATCTACTCCAGAACCGTTGGTCGCAGTTGCCTGAAAAAACGAGCCGCCGTCTGCAAGGCGAGAAGCTGAGGCACTATCTGCGCAACGTCGTGCTGCCGTTCTCGGCGCACTACCGCGAACTGTTTTGCGAACGCAGCCTGAGCGCCGACTCGTTCCGCTCGCTTGACGATTTGCGCCGATTGCCGTTTACGAGCAAAG
>SCTL01000690.1 GCA_004297495.1 Verrucomicrobiota bacterium | reverse complement strand
GAAAATCACCTCCCAGTCCACGAGATTCGTGGAGGCGAGCACTTCATAATCCGGCCCGGTGTCGCCGCTCACGGTGCCGCCAAACGTCCCCCCGCTGTAACTGCCCGCGCCGGCACTGGACTGGCTCAGCGGATTCACCACCACGCTGAAACTCTGCGTGGCGCTCAGCGAGGGCGATCCGTTATCCGCAACATACAAGCTGATGTAATTGCTGGTGCCGCCCTGCGAAACGGTCGGGCGGAAATTAAACACGCCGCTGCTGGCGCCGAGCGTGGCATTGCCCGGCGCGCTGAGGAGCGAGTAAGTCAAACTCTGCGCGGGCACGTCCGGGTCCGTGGCGTTGTTCGTGAAATTCACGGTGACGCCGACGTTGACGGTGGAATCGGAAATCGCCGGCAGCGTGGGCGCGGTGTTGCCGACGGTGAGCGTGGCGACGCTGCTGGTGACGGAGAGCGTGCCGCTGGTGACAACGACGGTGTAATCGCCCGCTTCTCCGGCGTGCGCGTTGTTGACGTTCAGCGAGGCGCTCGTGGCCCCGGACAAGTTCGTGCCGGCGTGACGCCATTGATACGTCGGCGGCGTCATCGCGGTGGCGACGA
Organism: Verrucomicrobiota bacterium; assembly: GCA_004297495.1. GTDB lineage: Bacteria > Verrucomicrobiota > Verrucomicrobiia > Limisphaerales > JADLHS01 > SCTL01. Next base: position 3,155 of record SCTL01000690.1, on the reverse strand, counting down.
CAACCGTGAAGGTGGCGTTGCCGCCGCCGGCCACGCTTTGGCTCACAGGTTGCGTGAGGATCACAGGCGTGGCGGAGGGAATCCAGCCGTAGAGCCAGTTGGTCGCGTCGCTGGCGAGCGTGATGCGCGGATCACCGGCGGTGAGCGCGATGGCGTTGGACAGGACCTTCGAGACTGTGGCGGTGAGGTTGCTGTTCGCAAAATCCCACAGGCGATACGAACTCGTGGGCAGCGCGTCGGTGGCCCAGCCGTAGATGTGGTCGTCAATGCGACAATTGAGAATGGCCGCGTTGCCGTTGGCGATGCCGCGCGTGCGGCCCATCGTGGCGCCCGTCAGGCCGGAGGAGCGCGTGAAGGTGCAGTTGACATACGACATGCCGTTGCTGGTCACGCCGGTGCTGGCGGTCGGATTCAACGCCGTGCTCGCGCCGACTTGTTTGATTTCGCAGTTCGTGAAGAACGCGTTGCCTGAACCCCAGATGAAATCGGTCGTGCCCTGGATGAAACAATCCTGGAAGTAACACTGGCTGCCCTCGGTGTTCATCAGGATCGTATCCTGGAAACTGCAAATGCTCACGTTCCACGCGACGAACCGCCGGCGATCCGTCTCGACCATCAACGCCTCGGCCTGCGCGCCGCCGAGCGGGGTGCTGTTGGTGAGGGTGAGGTTCTCGAGGCCGAGGTCGTTGCCGTTAATCTTGAACGACATGCGCGAGTGCGTGCTGCCGCCGGGGGCGATGTTGGCGTTGTTCGCGTAACTGATGATCGTGCCGGCGCGGCTCTGCCCGCGGAGGGTCAGGTTGTGCTTGCCGCTGATGTTGACGAGTTCCACGTAGTTGCCATCGCGCACGCTGATCAAGCGCGGCGTCGTGTTGCCGCTGGGCACGGAGTCCACCGCGCCCTGGACGGTGACGAAGTCGCCTGAACCGTCGGCGTTCACCACCAGACTCAAGGGATTGGCCGGACCGGTCGGTTTCGTCGTGAAGCGCCACGCGTTCGTGTCGGTGATGCCGATGAAGTACGCGCCCGTCGTGTCCGTGAACACGCCGTTGTCCACGGTGACGTAATAAGTCTGGTTGGAAGTCAGCACGCCGCCGTGCGGATAAATCGCCGCCGTGAGGCCGGTGATGATGACGGGGTAATAATTGAACCCCTGTCCGTCGCCCGAGAACGCGCTATGCGCCTGCACGCCGGCGAGGCTGTTCAATCCCAGATCAATCGTGTCCACCGGCGTTACCTGGTTGGTCGCGTTAAAAATCTTGACGGTGCCCGCGTTCCGCAACAGCGGGGTCTGGCTGAAGGTGATGTAGAGCGGTGTGTCATAGCACACGCCGGTCGCGCCGTTGGCGGGCGACAACGCGGTCGCGCTCATCACGGAATTCACCGTGAGCGTGACGCTGGCGCTGTTGCTCGTACCGGCGGCATTCGTGACCGCCACGTAATACGTCGCCGTATCGGACGCGGATACGCTGGCAAAATTTAACGTCGCACTCGTGGCCGTGCCGTTCGCGCCGAGGGAAATGGGATTGCCGTTCTTGTACCATTGATAACCGGGCGCCGGCACGCCGCTGGCCGCCACGGAGAACGAAGCCGCTTGCGTGTTGGTGACGACGACGTTCGTGGGCTGCGTGCTGATGCTCGGCGGAACGATCACCGTCAGGGTCGCGCTGTTCGTCAGGCCGCCGCACGTGTTGGTGGCGACGATTGAAAACACCGCGCCGTCGTCCGCCGGGTATTGCACATTGGTGACGACGAGCGTGGAGTTCGTGGCGTCGGTGATGTCCACTCCGCCGCGTTGCCACTGAATGTTCGCCGCCGGATTGGCGGCCACGCTGGCCGCGAAGGTTGCGTTGTTCCCTTGAATCACCGTCTGATTATTCACCCCGACGATCGAGGGCGGAATGCAGCCGCTGGAGATGGAGACTTGGGCGACCGCGCTCGTGGCCGCGCCGTAAAGGTTGGTGATGATGACGAAGTAACCGCCGCTGTCGCCCGGTTGCGCGCTCGCGAGGGTCAAGTCGCTGCTGGTGCTGCCGGTGAGCGTGGAACTGCCACTCGGACCGGGGCCGTCGGACAAGGCGTTGGTGGAAACGCCATTCGTGTAGTACCACTGATAGGACAAGGTCGCGAGGCCTGTGTTGGTCACGCTCAGAATGGTGGAGTCACCGGGACTGCCGCTGAACGGCTGCGGCTGGCTGGTGATGACCGGCGCGGGACTCACCGGCAGATAGAGATCAATGGTCTTGTTCGCGGTGTTGTTGATCAGCGACGCGTTGGGCGCGGTCACGGGCACGTTCGTGAGACCGAAATTGTACCCCACGCCGGCAATCGCGGCGTTGGTGTACTTGAGGAGCGGAATCTGCGCCGGATAATTTCCGGCCGGAAACACGGGCACGGAAGTCAGCCAGATGACATTGGTCGCACCACCGGTAGTCAGCGTGCCGGCCAGCGCTTTGAGGGAAGTATCGGCGATGTTCAGGCCCAGGGTTGAATTGGTCAGGTTCATCGCGAACACGCCGGCAGCGTTGGTCGCAATGGCATTGGTGACGAACAAGGTCGCGTTGTTCATCGCAATGGTGTTCGTGATGCTCGTGGCGCCGACGATGATGTTGCTGGCGTTGACGGTGCCGTTGAAGATGTTCAAGACGCCGCGGGTGTTCAGAGCGGTGGCGCCGGTCAGGGTGGTGTGGCCGAGATCCAGGGTGCGGTTGACCGTCAGCGTGGCATTGGCGCCATTGACGGTCATGCTGCCGGAGACGGCGCTGCCGGTGCTGGCCGAGCCTTGATCGCCGACGATCAGCGAGTTGACGTTGATGTTGCCGGCCGTAAAAGTGAACACGCCCGCGTCGAGGGCGGCCGAGCCGTTGCGGTCCCGGCCCAGAATCAGGTTGTCCACCAACGCGTCCACCGAGCCGTTGCTGAGATCCACGTTGCCAAAACATTGCGCGCTGGAGCCGCTGTTGATGGCGGTGTCGCCCACGCCCCAAAGAAATATCCGGCTGGTCGCGCCGCCCGTCCCGCGCAAGTAAGCAGTGGGACTGCTGTTGGTGAAGACCGCCGCGAACGCCATGCGCGCGGGCGAACCCGCCGAACCACCACCCTTGACTCCGCCCACCGTGATGCTGTCCGTGAAGATCGCGTTGGTCAGGCCCAGA
>SCTL01000689.1 GCA_004297495.1 Verrucomicrobiota bacterium | reverse complement strand
ACGACGGAGAGATGCGCCGCAATTCCGCGCCGCCGCAATTCCGCCAGCGTCTGGAGGCAATGATTAACGCGCTTGTTCGGAGCGAGACGGCACACGACAGCGAGTCGCAGTGGTTGGCCGATGGGTTTGGCGGGCAGTTCCGGCAGCGCCTCGGTGTTGACACCGTAGCGGATGATCGTCACATGGCGGACGCTGTGTTCGTGCAAACCATCGCGAGTGGATTCGCACGCCGTCCAGAACGGGACGTTGCGATAAAGCCAGTGCGTGACCCGATCCTGCCATTGTCCGAACGCCGACAGCGGCCAGGGATAAAAAGTTTTCCAGATCGGGCCGAGCACTTCGTGGAGGTAAGAGATGTTGTTCGTGCGGCACCACCACGGCGAGAACCAGGCCAGCCCGTGATGCTGATCCATCACGAGATCGAAGGGTTGCTGACGGCGATACCAGCGAATGGCTTTGAAGATGGCCGTGCCGGTGCCGCCCCCGCGAACGATGCGGATGCCGTCAATGGTTTCATCCGCGGGCGCGCCAGGAAAACTCCAAGCATACCAATAGACTTCGTGCCCGCGCCGCACGAGGTCCGCGAGGTAAGCGAGCGTGACGCGCTCCGCACCGCCGGAGAGCGGGTTCTTCGGGTCGCGCCAGTTCAACATCAGGAAACGCACGGCGCACATGATTGCGAACGAGCGGGATTTGTCCACAAAACTGCTGAACGTCGGGTCTTTCGCGGTCAGAAAAGACTTGAAATCTACGGCGGCTTTCGCTCATTCTCCAAGTCAGTGTTCCAAAACACCAAAGGCAAGGAAAGCTAAGGGAAATCAGAACTGGAGAATCGCCATGAAAACAGAGCAACGTCACACCTCACCATCGCTCGCCGCCTGCCACACGTTTCGCACGATCCGACGTGGCCTCTTGGTGCTCTTGCTGCCAGCCGCCCTATCAGCGGTGACGGCTTGGTCGCAAAGCGGCAAATGCGTCGCCGTCCCCTCCGGTGCGGTGAGTTGGTGGCGCGCGGAGAACAATGCGCTGGACTCGATTGATGGCAACAACGGCACACTTCTCAATGGGACGGCGTTCGCGTCCGGCATGGTGGGCCAGGCGTTTAATTTCAATGGCACCAACCAATCGGTCAGCATTTCGAACTCTCCGTCACTGAATCCAACCAATTTCACTGTTGAAACTTGGTTGAATCCGGCGCACATCCCCCAACCTGGTGAAATCGCCATGGATGTGGTGAGCAAGGATGGTGAAACTTTCGACCGGCAGTATTTGCTTACAGTGGATGAGCATCAAGTATTCAGGGCACACGTGTGGACGCCATTCGGTATGTCTGCGGTTTATGGCAATGTGATTCTTAGTTCAAACACGTGGTATCACGCAGCCATGACCTACGATGGCTCGTCTTTGAAGCTGTATGTAAACGGGGTTTTGGATGCAAGCATCGCCACTCCCAGCCCGATGGTGGTTACAACCCAACCGTTTCGCATCGGCGGTGGTTCACCCGCCGGCACGCCACCTTACTACTTCCAAGGCAAGATTGACGAAGTGAGCTTCTACAATCGCGCGCTGACGTCGAACGAAATTGCCGCCATTTACGGAGCGAGCAGCGCGGGCAAGTGTGCGGCGACGACGGCTTGCGCGCCTCAGGCGTCCGGCATCGTGAGTTGGTGGCGTGCGGATGCCAATGCCCTGGACTCGATTGACGGCAACCACGGCACGCTCGCGGGCAACGCGACCTACACCAGCGGAAAAGTAGGACAGGCTTTCAGCTTCGACGGCAACCGGGACGGCGTGGCCGTCGGCACGGGGACGAATCTGCAATTGCAGAACTTCACCTTTGAGGGCTGGATCAAACGCGCCAGCGCCTCGGTTCTTTCCTTTGATGGCAATGGCAATGGCACCCTCTTCGCCAACGGCACCGGCGGGGGCGGCTATAATTTTTACGTTCAAAACAACAACGTCCTGGCGCTGGGTAAATCGCAAATCAATGCCGTGACCTCCGCCGCAAGCGTCACTGATACCAACTGGCATCATATCGCCGTCACCAAGTCCGGCACGACGGTGTTCTTCTACGTGGACGGCGTGGCTTATGCCGCGCCCGCCTACGATTCGGGCGGGTTTACCTTCACTGCCCCGGCATATCTCGGCGCGTGGCTGAATCCCAGTGCGCTGGTGGACAATTCATTCTACGGCGCGATTGATGAATTCGCCGTTTACAACCGCGCCCTGGCTTCCAACGAAATTGCGTCCATTTACCTGGCCGGCACCGTCGGCAAATGCGCGGTCGCTCCCCCACCCGTTCCGCCGGCCATCACCACGCAACCCACCAACCAGACCGTCATTCAAGGCGGCGGTGTGACGTTCAACGTGGCTGCCTCCGGAGACACACCGTTGCGTTATCAGTGGCGGTTTAATGGGACGAACATCGTCAATCAAACGAACACGTTCCTCACCTTGGCAAATGTCCAGGCTTCCAACGCCGGACCCTACTCGGTCGTCGTGACCAATGCGGCTGGTTCCGCCACCAGTTCGAACGCCCTGCTGACCGTCTTCCTGCCGCCCGTGATTGTGACCAATCCTGTCGGCAAGTCTGTCTTCGTGGGTGAAGATGTACAATTCAGCGTGCTCGCCACGGGCACGGTGCCTTTGCGCTATCAGTGGCGTTTCAACGGCGCTCCGCTCGCGGGCCAGACCAACGCCACCCTTTCACTCGGCGGCGTCCAGTCGAACAACGGCGGCCAATACTCGGTCGTCGTCACGAACTTGGCGGGCACGGCCACGAGTTCCAATGCCCTGCTGACGGTGAATCCGCCGCCGCCGTGCACCGCCATTCCGTCCGGCATCGTGAGTTGGTGGCGCGCCGAGTCGAACGCGCTGGACTCGGTTGATGGCAACCACGGCACGTTGGCCGGCAACGCGGCGTTCACCCGTGGAAGAACGGGCCAGGCTTTCAGCTTCGACGGCGACCGTGATGGGGTGGCGGTGGGAACCGGGACAAACCTGCAACTGCAAGACTTCAGCTTTGAA
>SCTL01000688.1 GCA_004297495.1 Verrucomicrobiota bacterium | reverse complement strand
CGCGCAAAATATCCGACCCACGCGCCGGGCTACGGATACCTTCTCGACATCATTTATGATGGCAATGACGGCACGGATTTTGTGCTGGTCTATACCATCCTCGGCGTCAAGGTGACGGGCCGGAATTTGCAGCCCGTCATCATGGCGTTGCTGGCTGGCACGGCGGATTACATTCAGGAATTCGACCGGACGAAATGGAAAAAACCGACGGACGACAAAGCTCCCTTCATTGAGTCCATTGAAATCGTCGTGCAAGACAACGCACAACCGGCGGCACAAACCGGAAATGTCAGCCTCTAATGGCGGCAGGCTGCGGCTGGCCGTTTTTTTGGCTCTGGATGCCTGCAAGCCGGTTGGCCGCTACCAGCCTACCAGAAAAAGTTTTCACTTCTGTATGGCCTGCTAATGTGGTTTTAACGGGGTGGCTTTTCTTCCGATAGTGATTGTTTTACAAACCCCCGCCTCGCCAGCGTGCCGGGGGCGCGCTCGGCGGCGGTTTGTCAGAATCGGCTTTTAGTATAAGAATGACAGAGGGGGTTAAGCCTTTGATTTCGCTGAATCGGTTCGGACAACTTCTGGCCGGTTTCGGACAGATTCAGGTTTTACCCGGCCAAAAACCCGTTGTGATTTTGGTCAAACTGTGACACGGTGCGAGTCGTTCACAGCCAAAATCAGGAGGTAAAAATGGCCGAACTTGCACAAGGGAATTTAGTCACCACGAAACGGGGAATGCCGGTCTATCGCGTCAATCCTAGCATCCCGCCTTCCAACGGACTGGCGACGCGGCACAAGCGGTTTCAAGTGCCGGGCGGCAAGGCGGCGGTCATCGTGGACAACACCAGCGGCGAAATCAAAGGCATCGGCGGCGTTGGTTTTTGGTGGCAAGAGGAAGTGGACGCCAGCCGGTTCGTGAAACTGTTTTTGGATGGCATCAAGCAAGCCTGCAACCTATCGAAATCCGGGATGCAGGTTTTTGAACTGGTCTATCACCAGATGCGGGAAAAACCGGGCAATGATAAAATCGAATTGAGCCAATACTTCGCGCATGATCGCGGGCTGAACGAACGGACTTTCCGGCGCGGCCTGCGCGAACTTCTCGAAAAAGAATTTCTTTACCGAAGCACCAGCGACGGCGTTTTTTTTATCAACATCCGTTTCATGTTCAACGGGGACAGGCTCGCCTTTGTGCGGACATACCACTTGAAATCAGACGTGCAAGGCGAGTTGTTATGATGCCTTAAATCTCCGGCTCTTGGCCGCGCCCCTTGCCCTTGCCTTTGTTTTTGGTCGGCGGCTTTTGCGACAGCATCCGCTCGCGCTTGGCCTTCTGCTCTATTTCCCATTGCTCGCGCACGGTGGTTCGCACCGTCGCAATACTGCGTTCGGAAATGGGATGCTTTTTTGCCCAGCCTGCGCGGACACGCTGCCCCAATTTTTGGAGCGCGGCTTCGGCATTTTTTTGTTCGCGTGGCATAATCAGGCGACAAGTTCGCGGACGGTTTCAAGGCAGCGTCCAGTCTGCATTCGGACGGCATCATAACTCATGTCGTGGTCTTCGCCAATGGTTCCATAATCTTCTTCCAGCCCGATATGCCGCCACAGAAATTCTTGGCATTCAGGTTTGGAAGCCGCCAGCATCTTCATGGCATAGTCCAGGTCAAGCCGGTCAGCGACGGTCAACGGCTCGGCGGCTGCCGACAAGTCCACCAGTTCCCAGATTTCCTCTGGAGGCAACGCCTGAAAGCGTTCGCCGGTCTTGGTGTTGATTTTGTATTGGTCATAAATCTTGTGCCGGGCGACACCCCTGCACCATTTCAAAACATCGTCGCCCGTAAATTTAGGCAGGCTGATGACGATGGCTTTCAATACTTCCTGCAAAACATCGTCGGCATATTGGGGACGGATTTTGCCGTTCACAAACAGGCGCATGGCTGGCTCAATCACGGCAAAGATGGCGTCGGCCAGCCGTTCCCGGTCAGCCAGCCCCGCCGTCAGCCGGTAGGTGCGGACAAGTTTGATGAGGTCGTCCATCGTGTGAGGTCAAAGGTTAGTGATTTGCCGCCAAGTGGGAAATCAAATTGTCGGCCTGCTGGTTTAGTGTTTGAAAACCTTTTCAAACCGGGCGGGATGCCCGTTGCGACCGGCGGTGATTTTTTGAATCATGCCCGCCCTTTGCAGCCGATTCATCGCTTTCAACAATGAACGGCGGTCGCAATCCGGCTTCATCTTCTTGGCCGTCGCAAAGATTTCCGCCGCTGTGAACTGGCCGCCGAGCGCGGCCAATACTTGAATCATCACCGGGGCGGTCACGTCGTCCGCTTCCGGCAGCTTTGCTCGGGCAGCGGCAGATTCCGCAACATAGGTTTCACGGATTTTTTTGCGGACGACTGCCAGCTTGGCAAACAGAATGGCCTCCCTCCGCTGCAATGTTGCCAGACTGTCTTTACGAACTCTTGCCATGCGTCCCCCTGTTTCCTTCGTAGCACGGATGCAAAATTCGTTCAACGGACATTTAGTTTGTTCTATTTTGGGGTCATGTTCTGACTCATTGGGTGTATGAAAGAAGATCAACACCGTTTCCTGTCGCTCTTGGGACAACTGCCCGCCCGCCTAACTGCGGAGCAAGCGGGTTGGGTGTTGAACTGCCAGCCACATGACATCCCCGCGCTGATTGCCGCCCGGCTGCTCAAGCCGCTTGGCAATCCGTCACAAAATTCCACCAAGTATTTTGCAGCGTCGGACGTGCTGGAACTGACCAAAGACCGCTCTTGGCTGGTCAAGGTTACGAATACCATTTGCCAGCACTGGCAAAAGCAGAACGCCCGCAAAAAAAACCATTCTGCGGACGCACCGCAGAATGGTCATTCTTTGCTCGCTGCTTAATCTTCCCGTCAATTCGCCTCGCGAGATTTAGGCAATATCATTTATGACGCGTGGCAAATCAGGGAACTTTCTCAAGATTCTGCCCCCCGGACGTTCGATGAGGATTTTTGTTCCGAGTGAGTCAAAACAAAGGAATTTAATCGCGGACAACTTCTGCTCGAATTCGTCGCTCCATGAGTTCGTCCGAAGCCAATTCCCTAATTCCCAGCATAACCAATCACTAACCCAAACGCCCGG
>SCTL01000687.1 GCA_004297495.1 Verrucomicrobiota bacterium | reverse complement strand
CACTGGTTTTCCAGATTGCGCACGGCGCCCTCGTTCATCTCGCTGAGGGTGCGCAGGGAAGGGGCGTTGCCGATGAGATTGTGGATCTCGTCCTTGCTCGGGTTGGCGACTTCGATGGCGGCGAGGATCAATTCCAGTTCCTGCACCAGGATGCTTTTGACTTCGAGGAATTGCGCTTCGTCCTCGTCGCTGAATTTTTTGGTGCGGGCCTGGGCGAGGAAGCGGTTGAACTGCTTCCAGCATTCCACGTAGTTCTCCACCTGGCTGACGAGAGTTTCAATTTTTTTCTGGCTCATAGGTCGTGGGTTTCAGGGGTTGGCGGTGGCCGTGATCGGCGTGACGGGTGAAAGGAACACGATGGCGCCGCCGCGCAGTTCGCGGGCGGAAAGCTTGAGACTGCCGAAATGGACATTCACTTCGCTGAGCGGAAGCTGGATGGCCTGCGCTTCCACAAAAGTTTTCAGTACCAACGCGCCGATTTCCTCCAGCAGCGCGACGGGAAAACTCGAAGGCAGCGTGGCGACGACGAGATGTCCGTCGCGATCCACGGTGAAGCTGCCGTTGGGCAGGCGGCGCGGAACGATGGCGGGCTTGGAAAAGAATTTCAGGATACCCATAAAGCCATGATTTTTTTCATGCGCGCGCGCAAGTCCTCCGACGAGACGGAAGCCAGCCAGCCGACGCAGTGTTCCGTGTCGCCCCGGGTGGTGAGGGCGACATTGCGCTGCGGGCCGCGGCCTTCGACGAGTTCGAGCGGCCCGGCCTCGAGTTTCTCGCCGAGTTTGGCGAAGCGGTCGAGGCAGTCGTGCGCCCAGGCGGCCATGCGCTCCGGGCGTTCGACGCCGCGCGAAGTCAGTTTGCTTTTATCCGTGCTGTTGCTGCTGAGCAGAAATTCCACGCCGTCAATCTGGCTGAGGGGAGCGAGACTGCGCGAGGCACTGTCAGCGCCTGGCTCGCGGGGCTGGACTTGGGCTTCATCGAAATGCTGGGCCAGTTCGAGCAAGAGGGCGTTGTAGGATTTGAAGATCGTGCGCGGTCGGCCCGGCTCGGCGGGGAGCGATTCAAAGTTGCCGGCTTTCCAGGCGAGGATGGCGCGGAGGGCTTCTTCGCCGCGCGTGCCGTCGGTTTCGGCATCGGTCAGATCGCCGTCATTGATCCAGATGCGGCCGCTGAGCGGGCCGCTGCTGATGCGGAGCACGGAGGAACTGTGCGTGAGACATTCGATCTGGATGATGTCCACGAGACTTTTGTTCTGCATCCCGCGGAAGCCGCTGGTGGTGCCTTTGCCGAGCAATGACGCGATGCAATCCTTGAACTGGCTGATTTCCTCCGGCGAGCCGGGCTTGATCCAAAAGAGGTCCGCGCCCAGCGCATAGACGCGCGAGCGGAATTGTTCGTCCATCACCGAAGTCAGCACCACGGTGCGCAACGTCGGGTGTTTGCGACGGACGAGCGAGAGCACCTGCAACCCGTCCATTTTCGGCATCTTGAGATCGCAGATGAGCAGATCGAACGGCTCGGTCTCCAGCAGGGACAGCGCGCGCGCGCCGTTGTTGGAAGTCTGGACTTCCGGCTTTCCGGTCAACTGGCCGAGCATCTCGCGATACAAGTCCAGCAGGTCCGAATCATCGTCCAGCAACAATATTTTTTGGCGATTGTCCATTCCGTCAATGGCTACGGCTAACCCGGGCAGAAATTCAACTCAAGCACGAAAGCGAACCGTCCAGTCCTGCGAAAAGCAATTGGTATTCCGCCACTTCACGATTTCCAGTTTTTCCCCGCGAAGTTTTTCGTTCGGACGGGCGACGCGCAAACGTGACTGGTTGAACTGGACAGAAAAGTCCTGTCGTTGGACAGCAAAAATGCAGGTTGCGGGTGCGAGCGATTCGCGCGCGAACGATTTCCGGCGGCACCGGGGAGTTTTCCGTTCCTAGGAATTCACTGGCACGTTTCGCGCTAAACTCAATTCAAATTGTTCAGGCGTATCAAGACCGATGAAACTGTCCAAGTCACAAGTCAAGTCGTCCGGGCGCAGTCCGGGAGAACGGCCGTGGCGGCGCGCGAGTCACTCTCGGTCATCGAAAATTGCAAGTTGTCACAGATCATGAGTGCATCATCCAACGGAGGTAAGCCCGGGTTCAGGTCGTTCCTGCGCGGCTTGTTTAGCAAAGCCAGCCCGGCGGAAACCGAAATGACGGACGTGGCGGTGGAAACCATCCCCGACGAACCGTTCAACACTTATGCCGAGCCGCAGTCCGACCCGATTGCCCGGCCCACGTTCGTGCCGCGGCCCACGATTGCGCCCATCATGCCTCGCGGCGCCGTGCCGTCGAGTGCGCCGCGTCCGGCGACCAACGGTCTGCAGATTCCGCTCGCGTCCATCGTCACCAACCTGCCGCTGGAACTGCACGGCAAGGTTCGCGCGATGGACTTCGGTCAGATCACCGTGACCGTGCCGCTCGAAGTGGTGCTCGGCCAGTTGGGCTCCGGCGCGGTGAAAGTTCCTTTTGGTCTTCTGCGCCGAGCCGCGCCCGCGGCCTTCGTCCCTGGTTTGGAAAGCGATCAAGTCATGGTCGCCCTGCCGCTCGGAGAAATTCTTTCCCGGTTGAATCCCGCTTTGCTGACGCGCCGGCCCACGCAGCGTCAGATTACCATCAGCGAGGAAGTCGCCAGTCCTTTTGATGTGCCCG
>SCTL01000686.1 GCA_004297495.1 Verrucomicrobiota bacterium | reverse complement strand
TTTTGGGCGAGGCGGGCGAATGGCCGATGCACGGCTCGGCGGCGGGCTTGTGTGACACGCGTGGCTTCGTAAAACCAGAGGGCTGGCATCGGGCCGCCTTGTGGAGCAGCCAGCCGGTGTTGCATCTGGCGGTTTCGGCGGGCGGCGGCGAGCGCAACTCGCGTCGGATGCGTGGACTTCGCGCGCACTGGAATTGGGCGAGCGCCACCGGCCCGGTGAACGTCACGGCGTTTAGCAATTGCGAGGAAATTGAACTGCGCTTGAATGGCCGTCTGCTCGCGACTCACAAGATCGGCGCAGAGCGTGTGGCGACCTTCTCCGTTCCGTTCGAGTCCGGAGAATTGGAAGCTGTTGGCCGCAACGCCGGAAAAGAAGTCGCCCGGGAAAAGTTGCAGACAACGGGAACGCCGGCGCAGTTGCGAGTGGAACTGGATCACGCAAAAGTTTCCACGGACAAACGCGGCGTCATTCACGCGATCATCTCCGTCGTTGATGAGCGCGGCGTGCTCGTGCCCGAGGCCGAACAAATCGTCACGGTGAAAATTTCCGGCGGTGGCCGCTTGCTGGCTTTGGACAATGGAGACTTGTGGGACACGACGCCGCTGCGTAGCGCGAGCAAGCGTCCGCGTGGCGGTCAACTGCTGGCGGTGATCGAGGCGAACGGAGCGGCGGAACTGAAGGTAGAAGCCACAGCAGTCGGCGTGAAGGATGGCGCAGGTCTTGTAAAATCAGTTCCATAAAAGTCAGGCTCGCGGCCGCGAACGCGCTCGCTAGATGCATGCCGCCGTTCCTTTGGCGATGTGAGCGAGACCTGATCGTCGGCGTGGGTCGAATGGCGGAGAAGTTATCTTCACGCGCATCTGCCGCAAGGTTGTCTGCGAATCCGACGGAACACGCCGCCGCCGGATGCGTCCATTCAACAATGCGAACTCAGCATCGGCTTCCCTTCTGCGGCGGTTTGCCGTATCATTATTTCGCGATGCCCCAAAACTCAGAACGGCCCGCAACCATTCCCGCTGGCGGTGCGCAGTTCCCGCCGACGTTATGGAGTGTTGTCCTGCTGGCCGGGCAGAACGCTTCCGAGCAGTCCCACGAAGCCCTCGCCACGCTTTGCCGCGCCTATTGGTTTCCGCTCTACGCGTTTCTGCGGCGGCAGGGAAAGTCGCCGCCCGACGCCGAGGACCTGACGCAAGGTTTCATGCTGCACCTGTTGGAGAAGGAAACTTTGAGTCGCGTGAAACGCGAGCGTGGCAAGTTCCGTTCCTTCCTGCTGGCGTCGCTGCAATATTATCTGGCGGACGAACGCAGCAAACAGATGGCGCAGAAGCGTGGTGGCGGCGCCACGATGATCGCGCTCGACGCGCAGCAGGCCGAGCAACTTTATCAAGCCGAGCTGACGGACAATCTCGATCCCGCCAAAGTTTTTGATCGTCGTTGGAGCCTGACTTTGATTGAGCGCGCGTTGAGCCGGCTGGAGGCGGAGTATTCCGAACCCGGACGCAAGGAACGTTTTCAGGAGTTGAAAATCTTTCTGCTCGGCGAGCCGCGGACGATTTCCTGCGCCGAAGCCGGCCAGCGCCTCGGCATCCGCGAAGGCGCGGTGAAGGTGGCGGTGCTGCGCTTGCGGCAACGCTTCGGCGAATTGTTGCGCGCGGAAATCGCGAGCACGGTCGCCACGCCGGAGGAAGTCGAGGACGAGTTGCGTCATCTGTTCGCGACGCTCGCGGTGTGAGCCTGTAACTTCGGCGCAAATTTTCCGGTGTAACGGTTGCAACCATGTACCAGCAGCATCAACCATCGCCATGAGGAGCGGCCTCACCTGCCCCGTGTGCGGCGCGCTTTTGCCGGGCGACGCCCCGCGCGGGCTTTGCCCGAAATGCCTGCTCGGCCAGGCGATCGAAGTCCCGAGTCCCGCGTCCCAGTTCCCGGGTCAGCGCGTTCGCTACTTCGGCGATTACGAATTGCTCGGCGAGGTCGCGCAAGGTGGAATGGGCATCGTTTATTACGCGCGGCAAATCAGCCTGAACCGGACTGTCGCGCTGAAAATGATTCGCTCCGGCCTGCTCGCCACCGCCGTCGAAGTTCAGCGCTTCCGCGCCGAAGCTGAGGCAGCGGCGAATCTCGATCACCCGCACATCGTTCCGATTCACGAAATCGGCGAGCACGAGGGACAACAGTATTTCAGCATGAAGCTGATGGAAGGCGGCACGCTCGCCGACCTCAGCGCTGAGTGCGGAGTGCGGAATGAGGAATGGCTGCGGCGTGCTGCGGAGTTGGTAGCCACCGTTGCGCGGGCGACGCATCACGCGCATCAACGCGGCGTGTTGCATCGCGACATCAAACCCACGAACGTTCTGCTCGACGATCACGGCGAGCCGCACTTGACGGATTTCGGTCTGGCCAAACTCGTGCGCGCCGGCCCGGCCATGACTCAATCGCTCGCCGTGCTGGGCACCCCGGGTTACATGTCGCCCGAGCAAGCGACCGGCCGTAATCAACAACTGACGACGGCGTCGGATATTTACAGCCTCGGTGCGATTCTTTACGAACTCGTCAGCGGACAGCCGCCGTTCAAAGGCGATTCGACACTGGAAGTTCTGCAACAAGTCCAGGCCAAAGAGCCGGAGCGACCGCACAAATTGAATACGCATCTGGATCGCGATCTGGAAACGATCTGTCTCAAGTGCCTGGAAAAAAATTCAGCCAGCCGCTATGGCACGGCGGAGATGCTGGCGCAGGATTTGGAACGCTGGCTCGCGGGCGAACCGATTCTCGCGCGGCCGGTGAATGCCCTCGAGCGCGTCGTGAAATGGACGCGGCGCAATCCCATCATCGCCAGTTTGACGGCGGCGGCGGTTTTGATTTTTCTCGTCGGCCTGGCCGGCGTGCTCTGGCAATGGCGCGCCGCCACGGCCAACGCCACTCGCGCCACTCAAAACGCCGCCCGCGCCGATGCCAACGCCCGCGAGAACCAACGCCGGCTGGTTCGCTCCTACGTTGCCAGCGGCAACCGACTCGTGGACGAGGGCGATCCCTTTGCCGCGATGTTGTGGTTCGCTGAAGCGTTGCGGCTGGAGGAGGAAAACTCCGCCCAACAACTCAATCATCGCGTGCGCCTGTCAACGCTGCTTCGCGAATCGCCGCGTTTGTTGCAGGTGTTCAACCATGGCGCGCCGTTGACCAGCGCGAGTTTCAGTCGCGATGGCTCGAAGATTGTCACCGCCGCCCGCGACAAAACGATTCTCATCTGGGACTCCGCGAGCGGGCAAAAGCTGCTCGGGCCGTTGCACGATCCGGCGCTCATCACGCGCGCGGCGTTCATCGAGAACGATCAGGCCATCTTGACTTCCGCGTGGTCTGGCGGCGGAGCGCGTCTGTGGGATGCGCGTACTGGTGAGTTAAGAAAACTTTTCGAGCACAAGGGCCTGCGCTGGGCCACGCTGAGTGACGACGCGAAATGGTTGATCACGTGGGGCGGCCTCGACAGCAATCTCAAACTCTGGAACGCGAAGACCGGCGAGTGGTTGCCGCCCGCCGTGCAGCACGGTTACGTGACGCGCATGGCGGTTTTTTCTCCCGACAACAAACGCATCGCCACGGCGAGCACGGATCACGATGTCATTCTTTGGGACCGCGCGACGATGAAGCCGCTGTTCCCGCCGTTCCAACAAAACGGCGAAGTCCGCTCGCTCGCGTTCAACGCCGACGGCTCGCGGCTCTTCGCCGGCAACTGGCAGGAAGCCGTGCGCGTGTGGGACACGGCGACGGGCCGGGAAGCGATGCCACCGCTGCCGCACAAAGGATTGTCCACGTCATCCGCGCTGGTGTTGAGCCCCGACGGAAAATGGCTGGCGACGCTGAGCCTCGAAGGCACGGTGCGAATCTGGAACGCCGACACGGGCAAACTCGCACTGCCGGAATTGCGCCACGCTTCCTCCGCTGTGCAGATGGCGTTCGGCGCGGAGAGCCGCAGCCTCGTGGTCGGCTGCATGGATGGCGCGGCTTATCTCTGGGACTTGCGCCGCGATGAACCGACCAGCGTGCAACTCAAGCAAAGCCGGAAAGTTTATTGCGTGGCGTTCAGCCCGGACGGTCGGCGGCCATTGACCGCGAGCAGCGACGGCACGGTGCGGCTCTGGGACGCCACGCCGGGCGCGCTCACGTTTTCGCCGTGGACGAATCCGCCCGCCGCTGTGCTCGACGTGGGAAATGAAAATCAATTGCTGACGCAAGCCGCCGATCACTCGCTGCAACTCTGGGACGCGAAAACCTGGCAGCCCGCGTCGCCGCGCATCGCTGCGAGCAACCCGGTGGCGAAGGCGTGGCTGAGTCGCGCCAAGGACAAATTGCTTTGCCTGAGCGTGCATCGCGAGGCAAGTGCGGTGAGCGCGGAGTTCATCACTTGGGAAACGGCGACCGCGCGGCAACTCGCCACGATGAGCGTGAAAGTTGATCCCGACTTCAGCGCGTGGGTCAGCCCGGATTGCGCGCTCGTGGCGCTCACGCACTCGAACTCGCTGGCGTTGCATCGCGCGAATTCGGCCACGCCTGCTTGGGAACTGACTTTGGAGACGGACGCGATTCGTTTCGTGGCGTTCAATCCCGCCGCGACGCGCGCCGCCGTGTTGACGCGAACCGAGGCGCATGTTTTTGATACGAGCACGGGCAAGGATATTTTCCCCGCGATAAAAATTCCCGCCATCGGCACGTGTGCGGCGTTCAGTCCGGACGGAAAAATTCTGGCGACCGCGTGCGGCGATGAGTTCGTGCTCGACCGCGAAGCGCGACTCTGGGACGCGACCACGGGAAAGTCGCTCTCGCCCGCGATGGAACATAACGGCGCGATCCAGAGCATCACGTTTAGTCCCGACGGACAACACTTGTTGACGGCGAGCCATGATCGCACGGCGCGAATTTGGGATGCCCAGACGGGCAAAAGTGTTTTGCCACCACTGCGCCATCCTGCGGGCGTGAGCGCGGCGGTGTACAGCGCGGACTCGCGCTGGATTGCGACGTTCGGCGAGGACGGCACGGCGCGAGTGTGGGACGCGGAGTTTGGCGAGCCCATTACGCCGCCGTTGAAAAGTTCCTGTGCGCTCGCAGGCGGCGGATTTTTGGCGGACGGAAAATATCTCATCACGCACTGCGCGGCGGAGTCACTGGCCATCTGGGAACTGCCCCGCGACGCGCGGCCAGCACAGGATTGGGCCGCGACCGCCGCGCTGCTCTCCGCGCACCGCATCAATCCGTCGGGATTCGTCGAAGCTTCGAGTATTGAGTCGTTGAACGATCTGTGGAATCGCCTGCATGTCCTGTATCCCGAGGATTTTCAGCCGGACAATGGCTTTGAGTCCTTGAACACTGCCACCGGAATCCCGCTTCCGCCCAACACCCTCCGGCCCGTTCCGCTTCGTTAAAATCCCTTGCCAAGCCGTTCCGCCGCTTCGGCGCGTGCGGCTTGGCGTCTTGCGATCGGCGGGCCGCGAAGAAATTGCGAAACACTCTGTAACCTTCGTTCACTTATTCCGGTGTAACAGGTGAAACACATTTTTACCGCCTAAAGAATCCACTCATGAAAACATCCATTAAAAATCCATTTCTCCTGACCGCGCTGATACTCGCTCTCGGCTTGATAACGCCATGTCGGGTAACGGCGCAGAACTTCACGAACCTGCATAATTTTACCTTCGGCGCGGACGGCGGCCTCCCGAATTCGAGTGTGACTTTGTCGGGCAACACCCTCTATGGGACGGCGCAGTTTGGCGGCAGTTCGGGTAATGGCGCGGTGTTCGCGGTCAGCACCGATGGCACGGGCTTTACGAACCTGCATAGTTTCGTGAGCGGCAGCGACGGAGCGAATCCGCAGGCCGG
>SCTL01000685.1 GCA_004297495.1 Verrucomicrobiota bacterium | reverse complement strand
CCGAGCAACAACGCCAGTGGCAGACAAATCCCATAAATGAGATGCCCGCGCGTGAAGGTGTAGGTATTTGACACTGGGCGATTTTAGAAGCCGCCCACATCCACTTCAATCTGAATTTCCTGCGGTTTTGCCCGATGGCGCGTCAGTCCGAACTCACCGGCACTACCGCGCCGGCTTGGACCCCCGCCGAAACTTCGCGACGCCGTTTGCGAAAACCAAATCGTCCCGCGCCCCAATCGTCGAAGATCGAATAACTGATCGGCGTGACCAGCAGCGTGAGCAGCAGGCAGAGCATTTGTCCGCCGATGATGATTTTCGCCATGGAAGCTCGGCCCGCTGCGCCCGGGCCTTGACCGAGCGCGATGGGAATCATCGAAGCCACGAGCATCATCGTGGTCATCAAGATCGGACGCAGCCGCGTGCGGTTGGCTTGCAGGATCGCCTCGGTGCGTTCCATGCCGCGCGCGCGGAGCGTGTTGGTGTAGTCCACTTGCAGGATGCCGTTCTTCTTCACGATGCCGAAGAGCATGAACAAACCGAAGATCGCGTAGATGTTCAGCGGCTCGTTGAGCAGAATCATCGTGATGAGCGCGAACGGCAGCGAGAGCGGCACGGCCAGCAGGATGGAAACCGGATGGACGAAATTCTCGAACTGCGCGGCGAGAATCATGTACATGAAAACCATCGCCAGCCCGAAGGCGATGAGGAAGTTCTGTCCGGTTTCCTGCAACGTCTTCGCGCGGCCCGTGAATGTGACGTCGTAGCCCGGCGGCAGATTGGAAGTCTTGATGGAGCTGCGCACGTCGGTCATCGCGTCGCCGAGCGCCTTGTTGTTCACGAGATTCGCCACAATGGTCAGCTTGCGCTGGCGTTGGTAACGATCAATCTGGTTCGGCCCGCGATCATCGGTGAAGCTCACGAAGTTCGCCATCTGCACCAGATTCGACGTGATGGGCGAACGCAGGCTGATGCCTTCGAGTCGCTCGCGCGTGGTGCGGTCGCTCGGGCGCGCGCGCAGCCACACGTCGTAAAGATCGTCGTGCTCGCGGAACGTGCCCACGACCTCACCGCCGACCAGCGTCTTCAACGCGCCGCCGATATCCTGAATTTGCAAACCAAACTGGCTCGCCTTTTCACGGTCCACGTTCACGCGCACTTCGGGCTGGCGATTGGCAGTCGTGATGTCCACGTCGGCGAATCCGGGCACAACGCGCATCTTCGTCATGATCTCGCCGGCCAGCGAATAAAGTTTGTCGAGGTCCGGCCCGGTGAGATTGAACTGCAAATCGGAATTGCGTCCGCCGCCGCCGCCGATGTTCGACACAAGCTGCACGCTGGGCCGCACATCAGGGAAATCCTCGAGGACTTGGCGTGCCATGCCCATCGCTTGAAACTGACTCCAGCGACGGCTGCGCCCTGTGATCTTCGAGAACAACCCGCCGAGTTCGGGCAGGCGGCAATAGATGCTCGCCACCGTGACATCGCCCTGGCCTTTGCCGAGCCGACCGCTGGTGTTGCCCACCGTGATGAGCGTGTCGGTGATGACGGGCTCGTCTTTGATGCGCAGCGCCTTCAACTTGTCCT
>SCTL01000684.1 GCA_004297495.1 Verrucomicrobiota bacterium | reverse complement strand
TGCTCGCTCCCGGCGAAAAACGCGCGCGCACGTTTTACAACCGGCATGGGGATTGGTTCGGGTGGAGTTGCGTGGGAATCACGGCGGTGATGGCTCTGCTTCACCTCTCGCGACGGGGAAAAGTTGGTTGAACACTCGTCTGCGCCTTGTGCAGTTCGTGCCGCCGCATGGCCCTGGAGTGCGCCAGTCCTCTGGCGCTTTCGGCCACCACGATTTTCCAAGCGCCAGAGGACTGGCGCACTCCAAGACGCTGACGCGACCAAGCTCAGGCTCCTCTGGCTGACCCGCGTCATTATTTTTCCAATCACCCGCCCGCAAAAAAGTCTTTGCATTCGCCGTGGCCGGGCGGAATATCGCCACATGAAAAAGGGCCTCCCCCGCTCGGCGTCTTCGGCGCGTTCATCATCCCGGAAATCTGCACCAGGCCGCGTTCATCCGGTCATCATTTATCCATTCCGCCAGCCCAAGGATAATTCCGGCGTGGAGCGGCTCTATCAACTCGTCGCGCGATTGGATGCCGAGAAGGATAAATACGCCCGGCCCATTACCGTCATGGATCGTAAGACGCGCAACGCCATGGCAGGCGACAAGAAATTCGCCGCGTTTCGTGACCGCACCGTCGCCCGGCATTCGGATATCCTCGATGCTTGGGGCGTGGACACGTGTCAGATGTGGTACACCGGACTGGGGCACGCGTTCGATCAGGGCGGACCGAACGACGTGTATTGGCTGATTCCCGGTGACTTCAATTACGGCAGCGCAATCGGCCACGAAGTGCTCAGTCACTTGCATGATCTGCCGGAAATCTGCGTCGAGCTGCAGCAAGACCTTTGCATCGGTGAGGTCGCCACCGATCACAACAACTCGAAACAGTTGATTGATACCTACGGCACGTTCGCGTTGCTCTACAACTGGTTTCCGGTCGAGGCCCGCGAGATCCGCGAATATACCGAGCGTCCGCGCTCCGAGTTTTTCGCCGTTCGGCACAGTTTCCTTGAAGAGGTTTTGCATCGCCGCTGGTTTGCCTACGAACAGACCGTTGTCATGCTTCTGCGCGCGGTGGCCACCGGCAAACGCATCAGCCGTTTCTTTGTCGGCAACATCTCCGATCTGCCCGAGGGCCGCGAATCCCTCGCCTCCGCCATGCAACAGGTCGAGCGCGCCGAGCGCGTGCTCAAAACCGTCTGGCGCGAACAGCATCAGACCAAGCCGGACTGGCAGGACCGGTATCGTCTGCTCGAATCGCAGTCCGAGGACATTCGCCGGACGGCCACGATCATTCTGGAAAACCTCCTCAAATGAAAACGGCGGCGACAACCAATTTCCAAAACGTTTTCCACACCAACCCACTTCCATGAGCATCCAAAACCGAGGAGTGTACAGCGCGCATCGCAACCTGCGCGCGGTGAATTTCTTCTGCCAGTCGCCGGAAGCGACGGCGGTCAGCCTGGTGGGGGATTTCAACGGCTGGAACGCTTCGGCCAATCCGATGACCCGCGCGCCCGATGGCACGTGGGCGCTCCGGCTGGAACTGCGCCACGGGCATCATCGCTACGCGTTCCTGGTGGACGGCAACCTGACGCTCGACCCGAAAGCCATGGGCGTCTCCCGCGATGACCAAAATCGCCGGGTGTCATTGATCGCGGTGAGTTGACGTTCGGCTGCGCCGAGTCAGGCAACTCCCCGCTCGACACCATTCGCACGCCTGAATAGTGTCCGTCCATGAAATCAGACTTCATGCGAACCTTTCGTGTCCCGACGGCGGCAAGTTTTAGTTCAATACTTGTGATGCTGCTGCTCGTCGGCTGCTCAAAAAAATCAGATTCTTCCGCCAACTTGGCGCGACTCGTTCCCGCGTCCGCCGTCGAGCTTACGAAGAATCCCGAGTTCAAACTCGAGCACACCACCAAGAGCGGCGTCCGGTGTTACGTCCGCGCCCTTACGCCGGAGCAGGCCAAGGTGATTCCCGAGAAAAGTTCCGACCACAATTTTCTGACCGAGGGCGAGAAGCCGTATCTGCTCGTCCCGGTGTTTCAGGACAAGATCATTGACCTGACGGCGGACGAGACCGGCCTGACGACGGAGCAGGGACTTGAAGTCGCCGCGTGGGCCATGGCGAAAATGATGTCCGAGGACAAGCAGATGCAGGAGATGCTCAAGCAAGCGGGAAAAAAGTAGCGCTGCGAGTAATCCTGGTAGGGACGCGTTCCACCGCGTCCCAAATTTCTCCGAAAAAGTATGGGACGCGGTGGAACGCGTCCCTGCCAATCGCGATGGAAGCGTTGCTTCGTGTGGTCGTCCGATAGACTTCCATCAAGCGCGACTCGAACCCGGCTTGCGCCATTCCGTCTTGGGCGGCTCGGGCAAGCCTTGCGCTCGCAGCGCCGTCCGAAAATGCATCTTCGCAATCTTGGCCAGCTTCTCCGGGCCATGCTGCTCTACAAATTGTTTCGCGACCGCGTCCACATTTGTCCCCGCGCCCTTGGGCAGTTCCAATTCAAAATCTTTTCCCAGCGCCGCGAGTCGTTTCACAAATTCATCCCGCGCCAGAATCGAAGCTGCCGCCACCGCCAGGTCTTCTTCCGCTTTGTGGCGTTGCACCAATTCTATCGAGCGGCCCAGCGACATCAGTTGTTTCTCGATCACGCTCTTGCTCGCCGCGAACTGATCGCTGATGGCGCGCACCGGCGGCGGATTTATCCGATGTCGCTGGCCCATCAAGTTCTCGATCACGCGCGCATGACCCCACGCCAGCACCGTGTTCACGCTTTTCATTTTCGCGTAAAGCCGGTTGTAAGCTTCGTTGCCAATCGGCACGACCGTCGTCACGCAACCGGGCGTGTCTTTGATGAGTTTCGCGAGGTCGGAAATTCTTTTGTCGCTGGAAATATTTTTCGAGTCGCGCACGCCGGCGTCCTTCCACGCGTTAATCACCGATTCATTTACGTAAACGCCCGCTACGCACATCGGCCCGAAGAAATCGCCCTTGCCGCTTTCGTCCACGCCGATGCGCGGCAGCAGCAGTTCCGGATTCAACACCGCTTCGTAGCCGAGCTTGGCTTGTTTCAGCACTTCCGGTTCGAGCACGAACTCGACGAACTCCTGCGTGCCCTTGCCTTGCACGACGAGCTTGCCGCTCTCGTAAAAAACCACGTTCGTCTTTTCCTTCTCGCCGGCGAACCGCGCATAGGGCACTTCGCGGAACGAATAATTCCGCGCGTCCAGACACGACTTCAACGTCGCCGCCTGTTCATCGGTGAGCTTGCAGGTGTAAATTGCCAGTGGTTTCACGCGCGAATTTAATAGCCGCAAAGGAACACAAAGAACACAAAAGATTTCTTTGCGCTCTTTGCGTTCTCTCGCGGTCATCATACTCTGGCGGCCAATGTCGCGCGGCCAACGCAACTCGAAACTCGAAACTCGAAATCAGAAAATCGTTTCGGCACTGCTCGCGTGGTTCTCGTGCAACGCCCGCGATCTCCCATGGCGGCGCACGCGCAATCCCTACGCCATCTGGGTTTCCGAAATCATGCTCCAACAAACGCAGGTGAAGACGGTGATCCCGTATTGGGAACGCTGGATGCGCGAACTGCCGACGATCCAATCCGCCGCCAAAGCTTCGGCCGCCAAGTTGCACAAACTCTGGGAAGGCCTCGGCTACTACACCCGCGTCCGCAATCTCCAGAAAGCCGCGCAACAAATCGTCTCGCAACACGGCGGCAAGTTTCCCGAAAACTTCAACGACATTCTCGCGCTGCCCGGCATCGGCCGCTACACGGCGGGTGCGATTGCCAGCATCGCCTTCAATCAGCCGCGCCCGATTCTCGACGGCAATGTCATCCGCGTGCTCACGCGCCTCTTCGGCATCGCCACCGACCCGCGCGAAAAGAAAACCAATGCCCGCCTCTGGCAACTCGCGCAGGAATTAGTGACTCACGCAAAGGACGCAAGGTCCGCAAAGGAAAAGCCAGGCAAACCTTTGCGGCCTTTGCGTCCTCTGCGTGACGACAGTGCCTGTTCGCACCTGAATCAATCCCTGATGGAACTCGGCGCGCTCGTCTGCACGCCGCGTTCACCGGATTGCGCCGCCTGTCCTGTGAAAGAATTCTGTATCGCAAGAAAGCGGAATCTGCAGGTACAGATTCCTAATTCGGGTAAACGCGCAAAGACAACCGAGCGTCGTTTCATCGCCTTCGTCGTCGATCGCGGTGGAAAATTTCTGGTCCGCCAGCGACCGGACGGCGTGGTGAACGCGCACCTCTGGGAATTTCCGAACGTAGAAGTCGGAACAAGCGGAGGTAGGGCGCGTCACTCCGTGCGCGCCGCCACGCTCGTGACTGCAAACGGCGCGCAGAGGACTGACGCGCCCTACCAACTCGCTGACTTTCG
>SCTL01000683.1 GCA_004297495.1 Verrucomicrobiota bacterium | reverse complement strand
CGCCCGGCCCGTGGGCGGCAGCCAAAGTGTGACCACGCCGGTCAACACCGCGACGAATGTGACGTTGGCCGGCAGCGACGCGGACAATGGCTATCTGACTTTTGTCATCACCAGCGGCCCCACGAACGGTTCGCTCGGCTCGCTGAGTTCCAACGTCGTCACCTACACGCCCACTGCGAGCTACGCGGGCGCGGACGCGTTCGCCTACGTCGTCCACGACGGCGCGGCCACCAGCGCGGTGGCGGTGGTGAGTCTGAGTGTTGTCAGCACGGAAATTTTCTACCCGTCGAACTTCCAGGTGTTCAAAGGCGGCGCGGCGGTTTTGCTGGAGGATTACGCCACGCTGCCGCTCTCCGGGCGCGGTGGTTCGCTCACCAGCGCCGGCCCGAATGTGAATCTGGCGGATCAACTGGCGCGGCCCACGTTCCTGCGCTCCGAACCGGCGAACGCGCCGCTGGCGAACTCGCGTTTCTTTGTCACCGATCTGAATCGCAATCTCTACATTCTCGACAAAACGAGCCGCGCCTTCACCGTGTATCTGAATTTCCAGGCCATCTTCCCGAAATACTACAACGCGGGCGGCTACGCGGGCGGACTCAACCCGATTGCGTTCGATCCCGGTTACGCGACCAACGGTCTCTTCTACACGTCGCATCTGGAAAATCCCGCCGCCGCCGGCAGCGCCACGCCGGTGAGCACTAACACGCCGGGCTTGGACCTGACCGGCTACGCGACGACGCCGCGCGTCAATCCGCCCGCCGGCACCGTGGCTTACGAGAGCGTGCTGATCGAATGGCACGACACGAACGTCAACAACTCCACCTTCGAGGGCACCGCGCGCGAACTGCTCCGCACCGGCGCGCTCGCCCGCATTCATCCGCTCGGCGATCTGATGTTCAATCCGCTCGCGCAACCTGGCGACGCGGACTATCGCAATCTGTATATCGCCCTGGGCGACGGTTCGTCCGGCGAAACCGCCGGCGTGACCCGCACGATCCCGCAACGCCTCGACGCGCTGCTCGGCAAGATTTTGCGCATCACGCCCGACCTCAATTTGCGGCCCGCAGACGAACTGAGCGAGAACGGGCGCTATCGCATTCCCACCACCGGTTCGGACCCGAACCCGTTCGTCTCGGTCAGCCTGAGCGGATTGCGAAAGGAGATTTTCGCCTACGGCTTCCGCAACTGCCATCGCATCTCGTGGGATCCGGTGTCGAACCTGATTGTCGAGAATGACATCGGCCTGGACTCGTGGGAGGAAGTGAACCTCGTGCAGAAGGGCGTGAACTACGGCTACTCCGAACGCGAAGGCCCGGAGCAATTGTTCATCGGCGGCACGAATCACCGCAAGACTGGCAGTCAGATTTCACCGCCTGTGGCGTTCCCTGTGCCGGACACGCTGACGGTGACGGGGCTGGTTTCGGCGGTGACGCCGGTTTATCCGGTGGCGGAGTACAGCCACTGGGACGGCGACGGCATCAGCAGCGGTTTCGTTTATCGCGGCTCGCTGATGCCGGGGTTGTACGGGAAATATATTTTTGGCGACATTGCCAACGGCCGGGTTTTCTACGCGGACTTCAACGAAATGCTCGCCGCGCACGACGGCAATCGTAACACCGTCGCGCCGACCTACGAACTGCAACTCGTTTACAACCATCCCAACGACAATCCCGACGCTGGCCTCACACGTTGGCGGCTTTTTGACATCGTGGCGGTGACCTACACCAATCGCGGCGGATCTGCCCCCGGCGGGGCGCGCCTGCCCGGTGGCGCGGAAAGCACCGGCGCGGGCAAGACGGACTCCGACGGCGTGCTCTACGGCGTGGGCCGCACCGACCTTCGCATCGCACAAGGCGGCGACAACGAAATCTATGTCATCAGCAAGAGCGATGGTTCAATCCGCAAGATGACCGCCTCACTCGGCCCGCCGGCAATCACGAGCATCGTCCCGGCGGGCGGTAACGTGACCTTGACGTGGTCGGCCGTGCCCGGCTGGAATTATCGCGTGCAGTTTAAGACCGCGTTGAACGATTCGTCCTGGACCGATCTCGGCGGCGACGTGACCGCGTCCGGCATCGCCGCGAGCAAAACCACCGCGCAATCCGGCGACACGCGGTTCTATCGCGTGAAGTGGATTCCGTGACCGGGCAGCGCGGAGGCTGGAGCTTAAGCTTTAGCTTGGTCGAGGATGCGCGCGGTCGCCTGAACACGCTAAAGCGTGAACTCCAACAAAAGTTGGATTGCACTCATCGGCGGGAAATGCTCCGCTCACTCATGCACATCCGACGATTTTTCTTCGTTCACTTTGCCGTCCTGGCCCTCGCCGCCAAAGCCGACTGGCCGGACTTTCGCGGGCCGTGGTGTGATGGACACGCTGCCGCGCCGGGCGACACAAATCTTCTTGGTCTGCCTTTGCGGTGGAGTGAAACGGAGAATGTGAAGTGGAAGACGCCGATTCCGCATCGCGGCTGGTCCACGCCCGTCGTGCTCGGCCAACAAATCTGGCTCACCACGGCGACGCTCGATGGCCACGACTTCTTCGCGATCTGCGTGGACGCGGACTCCGGCAAGATTCTTTTCAACGAACGGATTTTTCATTGCGACAAACCCGAACCACTCGGCAACGACTTGAACGGCTACGCCTCGCCCTCGCCGGTGATTGAGGCGGGCAGGGTGTACATTCACTTCGGCAGCTACGGCACTGCATGTTTGGAAACGAGCAGCTTCAAAGTTCTTTGGAAGCGCGACGATTTGCCGTGCCGCCATTTTCGCGGGCCCGGTTCGTCACCCGTACTTTTCAACGACTTGCTCATCCTCACGATGGACGGCATAGACCTGCAATACCTCGTGGCGCTCGACAAGAAAACCGGGAAGACCATTTGGAAAACCGACCGCACGGCGAACTGGAACGACCTCGACTCCGACGGCCAGCCCAAAGGCGGCGGAGATTTTCGCAAGGCCTACTCCACGCCGCTGATCGTGGATTTTCACGGCAAGAAACAACTGCTCACCGTCGGCTCGAAAGCCGCCTACGCGTACGATCCTCAAACCGGAAAGGAAATCTGGAAACTGAATCACCCCGGGTTTTCGCCCGCGTCGCGTCCGCTGTTCGACGGCACGGACGCGTTTCTCTCCACCGGCAACGGCAAGGCTGAGATGCTCGCCGTGCGCGTGGACGGACAGGGTGACGTGACGGACACGCATGTCGTCTGGCGCAACGCCCGCGGTGTGCCGCGGATGCCCTCGCCTGTGCTGGTGAGCGATTTGCTTTTCATGGTGAACGACGGCGGCATCGCCACGTGTCTCGAAGCGGCCACCGGCCAACAAGTCTGGCAGGAGCGGCTCGGCATGGAATGCGCCGCCTCGCTGCTCTATGCCGATGGCCGCGTGTATTGCTTCGGTCAGGACGGCAAGGCGACGGTACTCAAGTCGGCGCGTGAGTTCGAGATTCTCGCCACGAGCAAACTCGAATCCGGTTTCATGGCGTCGCCAGCGGTTTGTGGGAGCGCGATGATTCTACGAACGAAGACACATCTCTACTGGATTGAGGAAAAAGCTAAGTCATCCGTCTCGGTCAATTGATGCCAGTGCAGCGCGCGTTTCGACTTCACTGCAGATAAGGTC
>SCTL01000682.1 GCA_004297495.1 Verrucomicrobiota bacterium | reverse complement strand
CGAGCGAGCGGGGATGAACATGAAGAATCCGCTCGCTCGATGTTCAGTCCGGACCAATCGCCGAGATAGTGAATGTTCAACATCGCCGTCGGCAAAAAGGAAACGGCGGCGGCGACCAGAACCATCGCGGCTGTGACCAAAAGATTTTTTCTCAACACCGGCAGGAGCGGCACCACGAGCACGAGCCACGGCAACGTGAGCGGCAGATTGCTCGCCTTCGCACCGTTGAGCAGCATCACCGCGAGCAATGAATACCAGAGATCGCTCGGTCGCCGCGATGTCCACGCGCGTGCCGCGAAGTCCACCGCCGCGAGAGCGTACACGGCGGGGAACGCGTCGTTGCCCGCGCTGCCGGCTTGGAGCAGGAAAACGTAGCCAGTCGGCAGCAGCCACATCCACGGCCACGCGACACGCGCCCGCACGCCGAGGCGCGTAAGCGTGCTGAAGAGCAAGCCGGGCATGAGCAGGAACGGAAAAAAATTCAGCAGGAACAGTCCGCGATCCGATTTCGTGAACAGGAGCAGCGGCGCGGAGAGCCATTCGATGCCGCAGGCGCGATTGTTCATCCGGTAATTCGGCGTGTGAATCCAGAACCAGCCGTGCGCATCGAGCCATTGCAGCACGCGTGGGATGCGATAGCTCAGGCCAGTGTGGTTCGTGGGCGGATAAATCGCGCCGCCCAGAAACACGAGCAGCGCAAGTGCGGCGAACATCAGCGGGAAACCGCGGCGGAAGCGGCGGGAAAATTTTTTTGTGCGCCGAGTTCCGGAGCAGAATTGCAAATCCAGTTTTTCCCTCAGCGCGAAAAGAATTGCCGCCGCAACGACGGCGAACGCGAGGTAGCCAACGAGGGTTAGTTGCCCGAACGCCGAGAGCGTCCAACCCGCGAGGCTCGCGAGGACGGAAACCCAAATCCACAGTTTGACTGCCGGGAGAAATGACATTCAGTGCGTATAGCAAAGCGAGCGTCCAAGAATCTGTTGCGCCAACAAGCCCCTCACCCCGCCCCTCTCCCCATCGGATGGGGAGAGGGTGGCCGATAGGCCGGGTGAGGGGACTTTGTCCGCGATGTTCATTGTGGGAGCATTCGACTTGCCGTCAGGCGCGTGACTCTAGGAAAGCGGGTGAGCACGGGTCAATTGTTTCTTTGCCGCCGCCGCCGGCTCTGCTACTAAACGCTCAAGGCAAGCCTATGAACATTCACCACCTGGAACTTTTCTATTACGTCGCCAAGCACGGCGGCATCAGCGAGGCAGTGCGCAGCATGCCGTATGGCATTCAGCAGCCGGCCATCAGCGGCCAGATCATCCAACTCGAGGAATTTCTCGGCGTGACGCTGTTTCATCGGCGACCCTTCGCGCTCACGCCGCCGGGCAGGGAGCTTTACGATTTCATCAAACCGTTCTTCGACAATCTCACGCCGATGGCCGAGCGGTTGCGCGGCGGCATCTCGCAGCATCTGCGCATCGCGGCGTCGGAAATTGTTTTGCGCGATCATCTGCCGCCGGTGTTGACCGCGTTGCGAAAAACTTTTCCAAAACTGAAGGTGACTTTGCGCGAGGGCTATCATCCGGAAGTGCTCACGTGGTTGCAGCAGCAGGATATTGACGCGTCCATCGGCTTGATCGGCAACGGCAAACCGCCGACCGGCGTGAACGCGATTCCCATGTTCAAGATGCCATTGGTGCTGCTGGTTCCGAAGAGCAGCAAACTCAAGAATGCCCAGGAACTTTGGCAGCGCGACCGCATAGATGAGTCGCTCATCACGGTGCCGAGCAATGAAGCGATCAGCCGTTCGTTTCAAGATGGTCTTGCGAAATTGAAAGTGGATTGGTACGGCGGCATCGAGGTGAGCACGGTTGATCTGGTGCAGACGTATGTGGAAAACGGTTACGGCATCGGCGTGACGGTGGCGGTGCCGAAGATGAAATATCACGCGCAAGTGCGGACGATTCCGCTGGAGGGATTCGAGCCGGTAACGTTTGGCGTGTTGTGGCAGGGGCGGCGCAATCCGCTGATCGAGGCGCTGCTCAAGACGCTGGAAGGGGCGGTGCGACGACTGTTGGAGGGCGAAGACGCGAGCTGGTCGTTAGTAAAATAAGACGCGCGCCGCCGTAAACGAGTTGCGACGCACGTAGGGTTTTGTTACAAACGGCGCGGACGCGGGTGTGGTTCAATGG
>SCTL01000681.1 GCA_004297495.1 Verrucomicrobiota bacterium | reverse complement strand
CGAATTGGCCGCGCTCCTGAGCAACGCCACCGCCGCCCAGCGCAGCGCCATGCGACAATACGGGCTCGCGTTCGGCACGGCTTACCAGATTTACGATGATTGCGTGGACTTGTTCGGGACGGAATCCGCCGCCGGCAAATCGCTGGGCACGGATCTGGCGAAAGGAAAACTGACCCTGCCGTTGATTCTGGCGTGGGAACGCGCCTCG
Organism: Verrucomicrobiota bacterium; assembly: GCA_004297495.1. Taxonomy (GTDB): domain Bacteria; phylum Verrucomicrobiota; class Verrucomicrobiia; order Limisphaerales; family JADLHS01; genus SCTL01. The sequence goes on along the minus strand of SCTL01000681.1, from coordinate 1,493 downwards.
ACTGCCGATCGCACGGAACTGGAGCGGATGGTCGCCGATTGGAATCTGGATTCCTGGCCGAGAGTCTCCGCGCTGCTCGAACATTACGACACGGTGTCGCATTCGCTCGCCGCCATTAAACGCTACCTGGCCGAGGCGGGAAAATGTTTGGAGCGGTTGCCGGAATCCGCAGGGCGCGAAGCTTTGCTGGCGCTGACGAATTATCTTGGACAACAAACCCACGGACTGGCTCGCTGAATCCACGACGATGAGCGATCCGAAGCCCAGACAGCAACCGGCGGAGACGGCGCAGGTGCCGCCCGCGCAATCCGCCAACCGAATGGAGGAACAAGACCTTGTGCACAAGGCCCGGCAAGGCGACCTGGCCGCGTATGACGACTTGGTTCGGCGCTATCAGGAGCGGATTTACGCGACGATCTACCACATGACGTCCAACCACGAGGACGCCAACGACCTCGCGCAGGACACGTTCATCAAAGCCCATCAGGCGTTAAAAAGCTTCAAAGGCGGGTCGAGTTTCTACACCTGGGTCTATCGCATCGCGGTCAACAAGACGATCAACTTCCTCAAGCAGCGGAAGAACCGCTCGCACATGAGCCTGAACGATCTGGACTTCAACGCGGAGAACGATCCCGACCTCGTGGCGCTGGTTTCGGACAAAACCCCGCGCCGGGACGCGGCGTTGAACGAGCTGCAAAAAAAATTGAACGAGGGGATGCAGCAGTTGTCAGAAGCTCACAGAATGGTGGTGGTCTTGCATGACGTGCAGGGATTGCCGCACGACGAGATCGCCCAGATCATGGATTGCAACGAGGGAACGGTGAGGTCGCGGCTCTTTTATGCGCGGCAGCAGTTGCAGGGGTTTTTGTCGGATTATTTGAAGTGACGTATGAACACACCGGAACAGGAAAATTTCGAGAAGTTGCGCCAGGCGCTCAAGCTCAAGCAATACGAGCTGCCGCCGCCCCGGTATTTCAATGAGTTCTCTGGCCGGGTCGTCGCGCGGATTCGCGCGGGCGAGTATGACCGGCAGGATTCCTTCGCCGACCAGGCGGCCATGGAAGCGCCGTGGATTTTGCGCGTGTTCTCCGTGTTTCAAGCCAAGCCCATCTACGCTGGCGTGCTCGCCACCGCTGCCTGCGCTTTGCTGATCGGCGGCGTGGTGCTCTCTGAGAAACCCAATCTGCCGATGGCCGCTTCGCCCGCGGATTTGCAACCGGAACAACGCATGTTGACGGCGGGTGGCGCGGGCAGCGTTCCCTTCCAGGCCTGGGCGGAAAAAGTCAACGAGGCCAATGCCACGAACGGCGCGGGTTCATTGTTTGAGTCCTTGCAACCGCAGGGTCAGATCGCGCCGGTCCGGGGATTCGATTCCTTCCGCAAATAAATTTTGCGAATTCCAAATTAGCCAAGGCACGGCCAGTCCGTGCCTTTTTTGTTTTCGGGAACGCTGGCTCAGTCTTCCTTGGTGAAAACGATCGTCAGATTATCGT
>SCTL01000680.1 GCA_004297495.1 Verrucomicrobiota bacterium | reverse complement strand
AGTTCGCCGAGTTGAAGGATCAGAAGAAAGAACTCGCGCCGCAACTCGCCGAAAAGACCGGCAGCCAACTCATCATGCGCGTGGGCAACGTCGTCCTGCTTTACCGGCCCAAGCCGCCCGCGCCTGACGCAGCCGTCGAGGAATAATCCGGCGCGCACGATGCACTGGATTGCCGAGGCCCTTCTCTCCGCGCTCTTTCTCGGAGTCTCAATCAACCGAGCCTACTTCGGTCGCGGGCCTTCCTTGCCGGGTGAAGTCCAGCGGAAGACATGATAGGTGGCGGGAGTTTCGCCGACGTTGCGCATTCCGTGCAGATCGTTCGACGCGTAGAAGAGCACCGAGCCGGGCCCGGCTTTCTGGCTCACGCCGTTGATGGTCACTTCGAGCGTGCCTTCTTTCACAATGATCAATTCCTCGTCCGGATGCCGGTGCGGATCGTGCGGCGACAGTCCCGCGTTGATCGTCGTGACATGGCACTCGAAGCGGTCGAGCGTGGCCGTGGCTGAATCGAACACTTCCCGCCGCGCGCCTTTCGCATTGGTCTTGGCTTCCAACTTGTCCCAGGCGAACACTGTCGAGGCGAGGCGACGTGGCGTTTGTTCCTGCGCGAAGACAAGAAACGTGAGCACGAACGTGGCACTGGCGGTCAGAATGGCGACAACGAAATCGCGGCGGGAGATTTTCATGGGCCGACGTTACGAAAGTTCGTCCACGGCTGCAACGGTGATGAGGCTTGGCGGCGGCGGTGGTATGCTGAATTGATTTTGGGGCGCGGGCTTCAGCCCGCTTCGGTTCCCACTTTGCAGGCGTCGTTGAAACGGCCCAGCTTGCCGCTCGCCAACCGGACGCGGTGAAAACCTCCAAGCGTTGCGGGTCGGTGATCTGCGTTGCGCGGATGGCATCAATGCCATTCGCGCGAAACCAAACGCAAGCGGGAGGGGGGATGAGGATAGTGGTGCCAGCGACTGGAATCGAACCAGTGACCTCGGGCTTATGAGTCCCACGCTCTAACCAACTGAGCTACGCTGGCAACCGGGCCGATGATGATTCACACGCGGCCCATCCGTGTCAAATCCAATGAACGCGCGGTTCAGTAGTTCTGCGTCCAGTTCTCCAGTTTGCCGTCGGGATCGAAATTCAAACGCAGCACGTTCTTGCCCGGGCGAGCGCCGATGCCCGTGCCGAGCGTCGCGCCAGAATACCCGCGCGCCAGCCCGATGCTGCCACCCAATTCCGGCACCGCCGGCCCGCTGCCTTTCACCCACTCGGCGGCGATCCGGCCATCGCTCTGTTTGGTGTATTTGGTCGGCGCGCCCAATTGCGCCACGGCTTGATCATAAGTCCATACGCCGATCCGGCTCGACCAGTCAGTCGTCGGCGTGCTCGCGCAACCGGCGAACAACAGGCCGGCCAGCAGGCACGCAGTCGCGAAACGGGCAAAGGCTTGGAGCAATCTCATGGGCGCAATCTAGCAAAGCACGCCGGAAATGAAACCCCCGAAATGCAAATTGTGCGGGGTGGATGGGCGTTTTCTATTCAAAATCATTTTCCAAGCCGCCGCGTTCTTGTTTCAATCCCCGCGCTCATGAAGATTCTGGTCATCGGCTCGGGCGGACGCGAACACGCCCTCGTCTGGAAACTCGCGCAATCGCCGCACGCCACGCAGATGTGGTGCGCGCCGGGCAACGCCGGCATCGCGCAGGAACGCCTGGCGCAAAACGGCGCGCCCGTCCAGTGCGTCAACCTCGGCGCGGAAGATTTGCCGGGCTTGCTCGCCTTCGCGCGGGAGCAGAAAGTGGATTTCACCATCGTCGGGCCGGACAATCCACTCGCGCTGGGCATCGTGGATTTGTTTCAGGCGAACGGCTTGAAGATTTGGGGCGTCAACCAAAAGGCGTCGCAGTTTGAAGCGTCAAAAGTTTTCTCCCAAAACTTCATGGAGAAATATGGCATCCCGACGGCGCGCGCGATCACGGTGACGCCGGAAATATTTCCCCACGCCCAGCGGGACAAATTGTCGGAGCATCGGGAGTTGATGCTGTTTCTGCTCCAGAATCCGAAGTGTGTCGTCAAGGCGGACGGCCTGGCGTTAGGCAAGGGCGTGTTGATATGCAACGGTCGCAGCGAAATCTATGCGGCCATGCTCGAGATGTTTTCGGGAGGGAAATTCGGTCAGGCGGGCAGGAAAGTTGTGCTGCAGGAATATCTCGAGGGCATCGAGGTTTCCCTGCACGCGCTGTGCGACGGCAAGACGGCGAAGATTTTTCCGACGTCGCAGGACCACAAGCGCGCGCTCGATGGTGACCTCGGTCTGAACACCGGCGGCATGGGCACGTATTCGCCCACGCCGTTTTTGTCGGACGCGCAGCTCGCCGAAGTGGCGGGAAGCATTCTCGATCCGTTCATGCGTGGCTGCGCGGCGGAGGGGATTGATTATCGCGGGCTGCTCTATCCCGGCGTGATGCTGACGAAAGACGGCCCGAAAGTTCTGGAGTTTAACGCCCGCTTCGGCGATCCGGAAACGCAGGTTTATCTCATGCGTTTGGAAAATGATCTCGTGGAACTGCTCGACGCGAGCGCCAGCGGCACGTTGGCGAG
>SCTL01000679.1 GCA_004297495.1 Verrucomicrobiota bacterium | reverse complement strand
TCGGACCAATCTTCGGCGCGACTTTGTCGAACGTCGCGCGCGTGACGACGACGCGGATGAGTTGTTCTCCGCCGCATTTGGTTTGGTCGTTCAGTTCGATCTCGGGCGTGGCGCGGCGCTCGAAATGAAATGGATCAAACGGAAATGTAGCAGCCGACGTAAGTCGGCTCTGATCTCCGTTCGATTTGAGCGGACTGACGTCCGCTGCTACGGAAAGGACAGGAATCTGCGCCAGCAAATCGCGGCACACTTCAATCTCGCGCGGCGAATCTTCCGTGAGCGAGACGCGAATGGTGTCACCCAGTCCATCGCACAACAACGAGCCGATGCCGATGGCGCTCTTGATGCGCCCATCCTCGCCTTCGCCGGCTTCGGTGACGCCGAGGTGAATCGGGTAATTCCAGTCCGGCCCTTCCTGCTCCAACCGCGCGACGAGGAGGCGATAGCACTCAATCATCACCTTCGGATTTGACGACTTCATCGAGAACTTGAAATTGTGGAAGTCGTGCCTGCGCGCGATACGGGCAAACTCCAGCGCACTCTCCACCATGCCCAAGGGCGTATCGCCGAAACGGTTCATGATGCGGTCGGAGAGCGAGCCGTGGTTCGTGCCGATGCGCAGACAACGCCCGAGCTTCTTCGCTTCGATGACGAGCGGCGAAAACTTTTCTTCAATGCGCTTGAGTTCCGCGGCGTAGGCTTCGTCCGTGTATTCCTTGATCGCGAATTTTTTCGAGTCGGCGTAGTTGCCGGGATTCACGCGCACGACTTCCACCCACTTCACCGCCTCCATCGCCGCGTCCGGCTTGAAATGAATGTCCGCCACAATCGGCACGAGGCAACCGCGCTTGCGGAGTTCGGCGACGATGTTCTGCAAGTTCGCCGCGTCCTTCACCGTCGGCGCGGTGATGCGGACGAGCTGGCAGCCGACCTCTACCAGTTCGAGCGTTTGCTTCACGCACTCCGCCGTGTCCATCGTGTCGCAGGTGAGCATGGACTGCTTCACGACGGGATGATTTCCGCCCATGACGAAGCCGCCATTCTTCGGATCACCCACGACGATCTCGCGGGTCGCACGGCGTTTGTAAACGTAGGGAGATTCGCAGTAGCGCATGGTTTTGCTCACGGGAGACAGGCTAAGGCTTGGGCGCGAAGACGATTTTCTGCTGGCGATTTTTCAAACCGCTGCGAATCCAATCGCCGGTGTCGAAAAACGCGATATAGAGCATGAAGCCGATGAGCAACATCGCGAAGCCGCTTTGAATGTAATTGAGCACGCGCGGGCTGACGGCTTTGCGGCGCACGGCTTCAATCAAGGAGAGCAGAATGTGGCCGCCGTCGAGGACGGGCAGCGGCAGCATGTTGAGCAACGCGAGATTCACATTGAGCACCACGCTGAACCAGAGCACGAGCCGCCAGCCGTCTTCGCTGTCGAAGAGATTGCTATAGACGCGAATGATCATGACCGCGCCGCCGAGTTGGCCCGGGCCGATTTCGGTCTTCTTGTTGAAGAGCGCGCCGACG
>SCTL01000678.1 GCA_004297495.1 Verrucomicrobiota bacterium | reverse complement strand
GTCCGATTCTTGCAGGAGGTCGTGCAGCAACTCCGGCAATTTCGGATCATCATCAATCACCAGCACCTGTGAGATCGGCTTAGTCATTTCTTCCAAATGTATGCGGCTCGGCCACTGAACGAACAGACCCGAGTCGCCCACATTCAAGCAGATTCAACACCAACCCGGCGCAAACTCCAATGCCAAATTCCTGGCTTACGAAATTACGCGCGCCGCAATTCCGTGAAGCCGCCCGAGGCTGGCTTGATTCTGGACAGCCAGCACGTCGGTCGAGACAGTGACTTCACCGCTTGAGAAAAGAACATTGCGCCGGGAGCGCGCGCCGGGATATTACTCTCGTATGTTGCAAACCGTCCTCAGCCCGGGAGCGGTTGGCGAAAGCCGAGCGCAGGCTGAACTTTTTCTCCAAGCCTACCGCCTTATGCTCCAAGCCCGTGTGTTGGATGACAAGTTCGCCAGTATTTACCGGGCTGGAAAAATTCACGGCGGCGTTTTCCTCGGACGCGGCCAGGAAGCTTTGAGCGTGGCTTCCGGTCTGGCGCTGCGAACCGGCGACATTTTCGCGCCGTGCATTCGCGATCAAGCGGGCCGTCTGGCTTTTGGCGAGCCAATCCTCGACGCCGTCCGCACTTATTTCGGCTCCACGCTCGGCCCGATGCGCGGACGCGACGGCAACATACATCGTGGCCGGCCCAAGGAAGGTCTGCTCGCCATGATCAGCCATCTCGGCGCGATGATTTCCGTCGTCAACGGCATGTTGCTCTCGCGCCGGATGCAGAAACGCGAAGGCAGCGTAGGATTGGCCTGCATCGGCGATGGCGGGATGTCCACCGGCGCGGCGCACGAGGCGTTGAACCAGGCGGGCGTTGAAAAACTTCCGCTCGTCGTCGTCGTCGCGGACAACCAGTTCGCTTATTCGACTCCCACGGAACGCCAGTTCGCCTGCGAAACGCTCGTGGACCGCGCGGATGCCTACGGATTGACCGGTCATTCCGCGGACGGCACGAATCTCGAAGACTGCCTCAAAGTTGTCGGTCAGGCCGTGGAAAAAGCCCGCGCCGGCAAAGGCCCGCAACTCGTCGTCGCGAAACTTCTCCGCCTTTGCGGTCACGGCGAGCACGACGACGCCAATTACATTTCCGCCAAACTCAAGAACGCCCCGGAGCATCGCGATTGTCTCCAGGTCGCCGAGGAGCGCATTCTGTCCGAACGTTGGTCCACGCCGGACGAACTGGAGCGATGGCGCAAGGACGCCCAGCGGAAAACCGATGACGCCGTCTCCACCGTGCAACGCGAGCCGACGCCCGATCCCTTTGCGGAAAAGTGGCAGGCGCTCGCCACGGAAAATCTTTCCGAAGCCGGCGAGACTCCCGAGCCCGGCCCGATGGACATTTGATCAGCGCATGAGCATCACCTACCTCGAAGCCATCCGCGAAGCGCAGGCCAAGGCCCTCGCGCAAGACCCGCGCGTTTTCATTTACGGTCAGGATGTCGGCGCGTTCGGCGGCGCGTTCAAGGCCACCAAGAATCTTGCGAAGGAATTTCCCGGCCGCGTGCTCGACGCGCCGATCAGTGAAGACGCGATGGCCGGACTCGCCATCGGCGCAGCCATCGAAGGAATGCGGCCGATCATTGAAATGCAGTTCGCGGATTTCTCGACGGTCGCCTTCAACCAGATCGTCAATCAAGCCGCCACGCTTTACTGGCGCACGAACGTCCCCTGCCCCATCACCGTCCGTCTGCCGTGCGGCGGCACATCCGGTAGCGGCCCGTTTCACAGCCAGACGATGGAGGCGCTCTACGCGCATTATCCCGGCGTCGTCGTCATGACTCCCGCGACGGTGGCGGACGCGTACAGCATGTTGCTCGAAGCCGTGGCCATTGATGACCCGGTGATTTTCTGCGAACACAAATTTCTTTATTACCATCTCAAGGCCGATTCGTTGCCCACGGAAGCCCTGCCCGTCGGCAAAGCCCGCATCGCGCGTGTGGGCCGGGACATGACCATCGTGGCTTACAGCGCGATGGTTCACGAAGCGCTTGCCGCGGCGGAGGAACTCAAGTCCGAGGGGTGGGAGGCGGAAGTCGTTGACTTGCGTTCCGTGAAACCGCTCGACACCGACACCGTCGTCGCCTCCGTCGCGCGCACGGGCCGGCTGCTTTGCGTGGGTGAAGACTTCCCGTGGGGTGGAGTCACCGCCGAAGTCATCGCGCGCGTCACGAGCGAAGGTTTCGGCTTGCTCGATGCGCCGCCACAACGGCTCAACGCCAAGGACACGCCCGTGCCTTATCACCCAAATCTCTGGCTCGCGCATCGGCCCAGCGCGCGCACGATTGCCGACGCCGCGCGAAAGATTTTACGACAATGAAGAATTCAAAATTGAAAATCGAAAGCGCCTACCGCGCGGGCCGTCGGCACGCGGGAAAACTTTTTTTGCATTTTTAATTTTTAACTTTTAATTCTCCCATGCCTGAAATCCCCATCATCATGCCGCAACTGGGCGAATCCATCGCCGAGGCCACCGTCGTGAATTTCCTCGTCAAGCCCGGGGACACCGTCGCCGCCGATCAGGACATCGTGGAAGTTGAAACCAACAAGGCGGGCATGAACGTCACCTCACCCGGCAACGGCACGCTCAAAAGTTTCACGGTGAAGCTAAACGAGAGCTACCCCGTCGGTGCCGTGCTCGGGCAAATCGAAATCACCAAGGAAGAAGCCGCGCGCCTCGGTTTTGACACGGACCGGATTGAAAAGTCCGCGACCGAATCCCACGGCATTTCCACGTCCACCGCCTCGACTTCCAGCGGCGGCCGGCAAAGCGTTCAACCCACCGTGCGTGGTCTGCCCGTGCCCGCGCACGCCACCGGCCTGAGCTACATGTCCCCGCGCATGAAAGCGCGCATGAACGAACTCGGACTGCACGCCGCCGATCTCGCGGGCATCGCCGGCAGCGGCGCGGCGGGACGCGTGACGATCGAAGACCTCGAAAAGTATTTGAGCAACCTGGAGAAACAAAAACTCACGGACGCCTCCAGTATGCGCGTGGCCGTGGCCGATGCCATGCGCCGCAGTTGGACGCGTCCGCTTGCCACCGTCGGTTTGCCGGTGTGCCTGGACGCCCTGCTCGCCCACCGCAAGCAATCCGAAGTCAAGTCCGGCCCGGCGCTCTACGCGCTGCGCGCGCTGGCCATCGCTCTTTCCGAAAACAGCGCGCCCGCCGGTCGGCTCGTCGGCGCGAAGATCGTCCATCCCGCAAGTATTGACGTGGGCTTCGCCGTCGAAGCCGATGACGGCGTGCTCGTTCCCGTCATCCGCAGTGCCGACAAATCGAAACTCAAGGACCTCGTGCGACGCTACGACGAACTCATCGCACTCGCACATCAGCGCAAATTGCCGGCGGATGCCACCGGGCAATCCATCGCCACCGTGACGAATTACGGCACCTTCGGTCTCGTGTTCGCGACGCCAATTCCCTTGCCGGAACAAACCCTCGTGCTCGGCCTCGGCGCGGGTCGCAAGGTTCCGTCCTGGAACGAGGGAAAAGGCCAGTTCGTGCCCGTGATCGAAGCGCAACTCACCTTGAGCTTTGACCATCGTGTGCTCGATGGCGGCGCCGCGGGCCGCCTGCTCAAGCGCATCAGCGATTTGATGACGCATCCCGAGGAACTGTAACCGCCGAGGTAACGAGGCGGAAACGTATCGCAGAAACGGGAACGCTCAACATTCAACATTCAACGC
>SCTL01000677.1 GCA_004297495.1 Verrucomicrobiota bacterium | reverse complement strand
GTCGAAGGCCGCGAGTCCGCCCATGCTTGTGACCGTGAAAACCAACTCGCCATCGCTCACCGGGCTCGTCACGTCGGGAACGTTTTCCTCCTCCGTCCAGGCGATGTGCGATTTGCTCACGTCGCCCGCGCCGTCGGGGCGGATGCCGACCAACGAGCCGGAAGGATTCACCACGATGACCAGGCTGCCGGCGAAGATTGGCGACGGCGTGATTTCGCCGCCGAGCAATTCCGCGCGCCAAAGTTCGCTGCCATCACCGAGCGCGTGGCTCATGACCATCGGTAGCGCGAGGGTGATGATTTGCGATTTGCCGGCCGCCTCGACGATGATCGGCGACGCCCATGAAGCGTGAGTTGGTTTGCTTCGTTGCCAGAGCTGTCGGCCCGTGGCGCATTCAAACGCGAGCAGCTTCGAGCCGCCCGGCGCGCCTTCGTCCTGGTCGAGTTGCACGATCAACTTTCCAGGTGCGACGGCAAGTGAGGTCGCGTGGCCGAACGAGTTCTTCGGCACGCCGACGTTCCTGGCCCAAGCTGTCGAGCCGTCGAAATTCAGCGCCGCCAAATCACCGTTCGCGAATAGCGCAAACGCTCGGCGTCCGTCCGTCGCCATCGTCGGCGCGGCCCAGCCGGTGGCTTCGGGAATTTCGGGCTGCTCGCCGGGCGAACCGGGAACATTTTCAATCGCTCGTTGCCAGAGAAGTTTTCCGTCGGCGGTGTCGAAGCAAAACACTTCTCGCTTCGCTGCATCGCCGCCGGAGATGAATACGCGATTGCTCCACACAATCGGCGAGTTGAAACCCGGCGCGGGGATCGGTGTTTTCCAGATCACGCTGGCGGACTTGGCGTCGAAGCCGAGTTCATTCGTCGTCGCGCCGCCGTTGGCTCCACGGAATCGCGGCCAGTTGGCTTGAAACTCGGCAGGGCTTGGAATGCTCGCAGCCGCTTCGCTGTCGCCGCCTTTTCCAAGGAGTTTGTCCAGTTCTGTCGCTGACTTCGGCAGCGGAGAAGTCGCCGCCAGCGCCAATGCCAGCAAACCCAAGCTGGCGACCGCACCGACCACAGCCACGGACCAGCGGGCTTGCGTCGAAAACTGGCGAGCTTCGTTTGCAGCGTCCGGGCGCAGCTTCGGCCGCCACGGCAATGTCTGCAATTTCGCCGACGGCTTTGCGCCGAGCAGCAGGACAGCAATGCCTCCGACCAGCAACCATCCGCCTGCGGCGTCGAGCGCGAGCCGGCGCTTGTAGCGCCGGCGAAATTCGAGATCGAGCCGGCGGATTTCGGTTTTGATCGTTTCATCCGTCGGCGTCGCGCGGAGTTTTTCCTTCAACGCGAGCAGTTGCGGGGACTTCCACGGGTCGCGCTCGGAAGCGAGCGCGTGCTGGTAAAGCATGTAGCCGCCGACGAGCAGGCTGAACGCGGCTGCGATCCAGGCGGCACGGGAGAGGGAAGAAACGCAAGGGCGCAAAGGCGCAAAGGCGCTAGAAGAAGCTTCCTTCGCGTCTTCGCGCCTTTGCGGCTTTGCGTTTGAATTCGTCATGAAAATGGTGTGACGCTCGCCCTCACCCTGGCCCTCTCCCTGGGGGAGAGGGCCAGGGTGAGGGCGAGCGTGCGAACTGAGTAATGTCGTTGCTCATGTTGCCGTCGGTTGAGGAATGGTTTGATCCTGCGTATGGGCCGGCATCTGGCCGATGCGAATTAATTCCTGCGGGCAGTCGCGGAAGCAGCGGGCGCAGGCCACGCACGCACCGCGGTCCGGCTCCCAATCGGTGCGCGCCGTCCGCACGGAGAGACTCACCAACTTCACGCTTAGCACCAGCCCGATCCAGCCGCCGAAAATCACGCACGCGAGCCGGAAACGATGGCGCAGATCGGTCGCGGATTTCAGCAGCGCTTCGGGATCGTGCTCGGCGCGTTGCAGGCCCAACGCTTCGGGCGTCATCACGCCATAGTTCACCGGCGATTTCTGTTGGTCGAGGTAGCGCTCGGCAAGCTCCACGGTGGGATTCAGTTTTGAAACCGGCACGGCGAGTTTGCCGCCGATGAAAGCGCCGCCGACGATCAACACTGGCACTAGCGCCAGCAACCACGCCAGCCGGCGACGATCCGGCGCGAGGAATTTGGGTTCAGCTTTGCCGGTGGACGGCTCGCGCAACGCGCCGAACGGACAGGAGTTCGCGCAGAGCTGGCATTGCGTGCAAACGTCCGGCGTGGTGCGCACTTTCCATTTCGAGGTGAGCGCGGCGAGTTTGAGTAACGCGCCGTAGGGACAAAGGAAGCGGCAATACGGTCGGCCCACAAACATGCCGAGGACGAGCGTCAGCGCGGCGAGCGCGATGAGCAGCGACGGCCCGTTGAGGCGGAAGATCGGCACGATGGGATCGTAACGACAAATCGGAAAACCCGTGCCGGTCGCGGCAAACGTGAGACCGAAGCCGAGGAAGATGAACGGCAGCACGCCGAGCGTGTGTTCAAGCCAGGCCGGAACTTTGATCGGTTTGATCAGCACGAGGTCTTGCAGCGCGCCGTGTGGACAAACTCCGGCGCAGAACGCGCGCCCCGCAAACAGCGCGACGAGCAATGGCGCGGCGAAGAACGCGATGACCGTGAGCGGTACGGCATAGTTCGAGTCGAACAAACCGAGAATGATGTTTTGCGGCGCGCCGATAGCGCACACGCAGCCCTTGCGCCAGAAGCCGAAGTACGCGAGCGAGAAAATGCCGAGCCAGAAAAGTCCGCGACGCGAGCGTTGTTTGTGAACCAACCACACGGCGACGCCGAGATACGCGAGCAGCACCGCGACGTCGAGGTATTGCAGCCACTCAGCGCGTGACGCAGGAGTGGACGTGATCGGGACTTGGTGGTTCGTTTCCGTGAAATCCGGCGGCGGGAAGCGTTGCTCGGCGTTCGCGATGGTGTTGAGCAGAAGCGAGAATGCCAGCAGCCCCGTGCTCCCTAGCCGCCGAAGATATTTACGATGTACGATGCACGATTTACGAGCGACCTGCGTGAGGACTCGTAAATCGTAAATCGTAAATCGTAAATCGCTCATGTCAATGCGCGTGGGTGGTCTTGAGCAGATACGGCTGGCTTGCGGGCACGCGGCGGAAGGCGTCGCCAGGGCATGTGCGGGCGATGGCGCATTCGTTGCAATGCACGCAGCGGTCGTGGCGGATTTGCAGGAAGAGCGAGCCGTTGCCGAAACGATTGCAGCCCTCGACGCATTTCGCGCAGCCGATGCAGAGCTTTTCGTCAATCGTGTATTCGTAATACGGGTCTTCGACGAACGTGCGTTTGATGGCGGCGGTGGGACAAAGTTGGTTTTCGGCGGCGGTGGTCAGTGCGTTCGGCTCCGGCTCGAAGTAGCCGGTGCAGAGATTGCAATAGCCGCACATCGCAAACGCGTGGACGCATTTCACGGCGGATTGCTCCAGCACGCAGTTCGTCGCGCAGTTGCCACAGCGGACGCATTTCTGCGGATCAATTTGCCAGACCCAATTCTGCGCCTGACTGCGGCTGGCCAACACGCCGCCCAAACCAGCGAGACTCGCAACCCCGAAGAGTCGCGCGCCGTTGCGCAAAAATGTGCGGCGGGTCGTGGATTCGTTGGCAGGCTTAAAATTCATGAATTGGAATCAACCACGGATGGGCACGGATGGACACGGATGAGGAGGCGGAGCGCGGCTGTGGTCGCAGACCCAGCCGCAGCGCGTTCGACAAATCCGTGTGCTGCGACTGGTGCTTCGCACACAGTCGCGTTCCTTTCCCATCCGTGTCTATCCGTGTTCATCCGTGGTTAAGAATTTTCAGGCTTTGCGTTGCATCATGCGCACGTCACCGGTGACGATGTCCAAAATGTAAATGCGACCGTGTGAATCCACGGCGGCATCGAGTCCGCCAGCCGTGCAATCCGACGGCCCACACGCGCGGGCGTTTTCGGAAAAGGTTTCCACGCCGGCGACGACGGACTCGAACTCGCCCGTGGCGCTGTAAACTTTCACGCGCGGCAGACCTTTTTCACACGTGACGTATTTGCCGTCGGGCAGTAGCGCGAAATTGATCGGATTGCAGCAGCCGCAGAAGCCAGTGATGCCCATCGAAGTCACACCCCACGAGCCTTCGAAGTCGCCGTCCGACGTGTAGAGTTCCATGCGATGGCGGCCGGGATTGTTCACGCGGAGCAGGCCGTCGTGCGAAATCTCCACGTCGAAGAAAGGACTCGGAATGATGAAGCCGGGAATGTTGCGCTCCTTGTCCTTCTCACCAATGCGGCGAACGAGCTTGCCTGATTTGTCGTAGCGCAGAATGACTCGGTTGCCGGCATCGGCGACGAACACATCATTTTCCGCAACGGCAATTCCCGTCAGCCACGGTTTCTTGCCGGGCGATTCCCAGATGGCTTTGCGCTGGCCCTTCGCGTAGAAGACTTCGACGTGATCGCGTAGGCCGAGGAAGATCGTGCCGTCCTTCGCGACGGCGCAGCAACGCGTCGGCTCGGTTGCGGCGATTTCCAGCTTACTCGCGCCGGACGAATCGTGTGCGGTCAGGTAATTGCCCGAGCATACGTAGAGCGTGTCGTCCGCGCTGATGGCGATGCGTTTGGCCTCGGCGTGCGGCGCTTTCCAGCGGGACTTTTCCTCGTAAGCGATGAGCTTTGGATCGGTTTTCTGGAGATGCGAAACGTCGTAGGCGAAAGGATTCTTCGATTGGCTTTCCGCGCCGCTTGCGCGCTGTGACGCAATGGCTCCGAGGATTGCCATCGTGCCGGCTGCTTGACCGAAGAATTCCCGGCGCGAGGAAAGTTGGAATTCGCGCTTCATGTTGCCTCCCTTTCACTGGTAGCAGCCGACGTGAGGAGGCTCTGACTTTGTTTGGCAGAAGTTTGAGCCGACTTACGTCGGCTGCTACGAGATTGGATTTGTTTGCGCGAGAGCGCCGCGGGCAGTCCGCAGCCGGCGTATGCTTTGCAACCGGAGCAAAAGCCTTGATTGATGCAGGTCTGGCCGGAGAGTTTGCCGCCGCTGCGTTTGACGAGCGTGGCCGACACCGCGCCGAGCCCCGCGAGCAACGCGTAACGTGCGCCGCCGCGCAGAAAATCTCGCCGGCTTTCGCGACCGGTCGGTTCGGCTTCATTCATGGCGCGAAAACAAAAATGCTCCGACCGCGCAACCCTCGGTCCGAGCGCTTTTTGATTGTCACTTGAAGCTAGGCGGGCGGGCGGAACGCGGCTCGCTTTTGCTTGGCAAAGAGTGGCCGTTTATTGCCGACGGGCTGGCGTTTGACTCGCCAAAAGAAGCTATTTCGCTGACAGATCGAGGCAAACCAGGCGCGTGAGATCGCGCAGCAGCAGTCGGTTGGCGGCGAGCGCCATTGGCGCCCACGACTCGCGGTTGGTGAGCGGTTGGGCTTCGGCGAGCAAGTTGAATCGGGCCGGAGAGGCTTCGATCAACCGGAGTTTCCCCGAGTCGTTCAGCGCGAGAATCAAATCGCCCGCGATGAGAAATGAGCCGAGGCCAAAAGTTTCGCCCGAGTCGCTCATCCAAACGACTTTTCCAGTCAGGTCGAGGCAGACGAAGCGACCGTCAGCGCGCACGCCGTAGAGATAGCCGTCGTTGAAGATCGGGGTGTGTTGTGTCGCGCCGAAAACTTCGGGCGGGAGTTTGAATAGTGTGCGGACGGAGAGAGCCGAAGCGCCCCTCACCCCGGCCCGCTCGCCATCGGATGGGGAGAGGGAGGAGATGGGCGCGTTCGTTCCCAGTTGCAACATCAAGCTGCCCGCGCCATAGCCACCCGTGAGAAGGATTTTTCCGTCCGGCAACGGCAGCGGCGAGGGCACGGTGGCAATGCTGATTTTCCAATCAGCCGTTTCCCAAAGCAGCGCTCCGTTTTGCGCGTCAATACCCACGACGCCTTTGCTCGCGCAATAGACGTAGAGGCGGTGACCGGCGAAATCCATCGGCATGATACTGGAGTGGGTCATCTTCCAGTCGTGCGCGTTCGGGGTTTGCCAGAGCGGTTTGCCGGTGGTGAGGTCGAGCGCGAGCAGCAGCGCGTTCTTGCCGCCGGGCGCGAGGATGACTTTGTCGCCATCCACCAGCGGACATTGGCCGGCGTACCATTCGGGCACAGTCGCGCCGAATTCGCGGACGAGGCTGACGCTCCATTTCAATTCGCCGGTTGCCGCGTCGAGAGCGAACACGTTACACTTCGAGTCGAGCGCGACGACAAATTTTTCTGTGACGACGGGCACGGTGCGGGTCATGCCGTGATTGCGTTTGATTGAGAGCGGATAACTGAAGCGCCAAATTTCCTTTCCGTCGGAGAGTGAGAGGCAGCGGAGTGCGCTTTGCTTCGCGTCGCGGTCGTAGTCGAGAAGATAGACGCGTCCGTCACGCACAGCGGCGCCCGCGTAACCTTCGCCAACCTCAAGCGACCAGAGTTCGCGTGGTGGTGCGGTTTTCCAATCACGCGAAATTTCCGCGGGTTCGGTTGTTTTTCCGTCGCGATTCGGGCCGCGAAATTGTGTCCACGAGCCGGGCTTGGGAGCGGGCTGGCCGGAGCCGGTGACCACTTTGCCCAGTCGCACAGGATCTTCTGCGCTGCGCTCACCCGAGGGTGCGGCGTCGGAGCCGGGAAGGCGAAGCCGGATGGAACCGTCGGCGCGCGGCCAGACCCAGACTGCGAGCGTGCCAAGTGCCAGCGCGAAAATTGCCGCCGTAATCCTCAAGCCATATTTTTCCCACTTCATACCCTGTGATCTCTGCCCTGCGAGTTTCGCGGAAAATCAACCGGCCGCAAAGCTGGTTTGCGTTTGTATTGTTCGTAAAATTATGAAGATTGCGAGGGGAATAAAACAAGCGTTCAATGCGCCGGAACAGGAGGCGCTGTCGGGCTGCGATAGTTTGCAGCTTGTCGAAATCGTTTTGGCCGCGTGCAAACTTCGGAGGGCGTATGTCCTGAATGCCGTCGCGCAGCAGGTGGTTTTCAAACTGTGCGTGCGAGAGGAATCGGCGAGGCGCGGAATCAAGCTTCTACCTTTTGACGGTTGACGAATCTTCAGGACAAAGCGGGCCAAGTTTTGTCGGCCTGCGCCCTTGGGAGGCGATCACGATCAGGAGCGACTGAAATGGTCTGACTGCGGAGTGCGCGGCGTGAGACTGGTCGGTTTCGGTGGTAGTGTCCTCGTAATAGCAAACATCGGCACGGCGCAACAAGTGGCAGCGCGATTTCTTGTTGACCCTGTGACGCCACGGAGTCCGGAGATCTCCATGAGCTTCCAGTTTCGGAGTCCGTCGAATGCGTTCGACCGCATGGCGCGAGCGCGACCGGTTTGCGTGTTCGGTTTTCCCGGGCTCGCGATCAGAAACGTTCCGCCCCTTCGATCTGTTTCGTCAAAATATTCGCAAGCACAATTTTGCGGATGCGCTCTCAGGCTTGTCACCTCGGATCAAATTCACTCGAAGTTTGCGGTGGCCATGGACGCTTACGGATAAGCCAGCCGAAAGAAGACGCTCCCATCGCTTGGGTCAATCGGAACGAACATCAGGTTCGTCGTGGTCGAACCGGGCACCGTGAACCAATTTGTGCCAAACCCGGTGCTCAAAGCGTTCGTCTGCGCTTCGAGCCTCCAGCCGCGATGATCCGCCGGCCAGGTGAGTTGCAAATGATTCGCGCTCACGCCGTAGCTGAATGTCGGCGGCACGGTGGAAACCGGTTGCACGCTGAGCTGAGTTGAGTTGGCGCTCTCCCCGGCGGAATTCGTCGCGGCGACGACGTAGTAGTACACTGTGCCGTTGGCGAGGCCGATGTTCGTGAACGTCGTCAAGCTCGTGTTCGCCGCGACCACGGTATACGGCCCGCTATTCGTGGACGAGCGTTTGAGGTTGTAACCGGTGGCGTTGGCGGATGACGCCCAGTTCAACACCGCCCGTCCGTCTCCGATGGTTGCAGAAATCCAGGTTGGCGCGGACGGCACAGGCACGCTCGGCCAACTGGGGACCGTCACGTTGTCAAACGTGACCGTGCATGACGTCGAGTTGTTGTGGCTGGTCAGCGCTAACCCGGCATACACTGCAGACGCCATGTTGATCGTCGTGCTGCCGATCTGCGTCCAGTTGGTGCCGTCCGGGGAACGGTATCCAGTGAACGTGTTGCCGCTGCGAACGAGTCTCACCCAATACGGTGCGTTCAAACCCGTCGTGTTATTGTTGCTGCTGTTGCCGCCGGTGGTCGAACGATACTGCCACGCCACGCCGTTGCCGGGCGTCACTGCGACGAACGCGTGGGCTGAATTCGCGTTCAAACTTTCGCGGATCATGACGCCAGCCTTCGACCAGACATCAACGTATTGCAAGGAGAGCACGCGCGCGACGACGGTGCAGTTGCCCGTCACGGGCACATAGACAAAGCGGAAGGCGTCGGCGGTGTTCCAGATGTCCGACCCGCTGCCGGTCAGGGAAAAAACATTGTTGCTGTAAGTGAACGCAGCGTTGCCGGCCACTCCCACCGAACCCACGTCCTGCGCCACCCACGGGAACGGCAGCGCCATGGTCGCCTCCGCGCTGTTGGCGCTTTCCACGCCGCCCACGACCGCGCTGACGACGTAAAAATATTTCACGCCCACCGTCAAAGTGGCGTCGGTGAAGTTGGTGATGGTGACGCCGGTGGCGATGGTCGTGTAAGCCCCGCCGCTGTTCGTGGAGCGTTTCACATTGTAAGTCGTCGCGCCGGTGACAGCGTTCCAAGTTAAATTGGCCGTGGTTGAACCTGCGGCTACGGCGCTGAGGCCGGTCGGAAACGCGGGAGCGGTTGGTGACAGAATCGCCCATTGTTGATTCACGCTTCCGGCGGAGACCTTTTCGTCAATGGCCGTCGGATCAGCCGCAGTCGTTTCAAAACAAAAGCCGCTGCCG
>SCTL01000676.1 GCA_004297495.1 Verrucomicrobiota bacterium | reverse complement strand
CTCAGCCGAGGTAACTCGGCTCTAATCGAAACCGGCAATCAGTCAGAGCCTCCTCACGTCGGCTGCTACATTCCACCACCGCACGCCATCATGTTCGACGCGTTTTCGCCGGCGAAGAATCCGGCGATGTGGACGCTGCCGCTGTTCACGAATCTGTTTCGCGCGCTCGACCCGCAACGCCCGTGCGCGCTCACGACCTACTCGCGCAGCACGATGCTCCGGGTCACGCTGTTACTGGCGGGATTTTTTGTGGGCCGCGGCGTGCCGACGGGATTGAAGGAAGAAACCACCGTGGCCGCCAACTCACTCGCGCTCCTCGACGCGCCGCTCGACCGCCGCTGGCTGGAACGCGCCCGCCGCTCCGACAGCGCCGAGCCGTTGCGTGAGCCGATTTATTCTCGTGCGCCGTTATCGCTGGAGTGTTGGGAACAGCTTCTGGCGCATCCGCAATTCAAGCCGTGATTTGCGTGCGGCTGGAAACTGACGGAGTTCATTTCACATTTGCAGCCCATATTCAACTTAGGTTTCACGGGATAAATAAAAATCACCGACAATTCTCCTCGATAACGGAAGACCACTCGACAGCTTCTGGATCTTCTGGGACGATTCCTCGCCACCGCTTGGCGTAGGGCAATGCTTCCTTGTCTCGACCTTTTCCGTTGAGCAGGAGGCAAAGACCGCGAAGCGAGGAAACGTTCGATGGGTTAATGGCCAGCGAATGCTTGTAAGCTTCGATAGCACCAGCTTCGTCATTGAGTTCCCACTTGGAAAAACCGACAAGATTATAGTGCACATCTGAGAGGCCACTTTCTTGCTGTCCCTGCTCAATCAGTGTGAGCATCCGCAGCGCTTGGTCAAATAGCTGTAAATCCAATGATAAGTCCGCCACGAAGTATCTCAGACTCGTCGAAGCATCTGGCTTAGTAGCTTGCTCTAAAAGTCCTGGCAGCTCTGACTTCAGAGAGTCGGCCCCACTGCTTTTGTAGCGAGTTATCTGTGCCGCAAATGAGGAATTGGACATGGGCTGCTATTGAGACTTTATATTCTAAATAGGCTTGGCTGTATGTGGCCTATCTCCGTTCATACGCTGAAACTATTTTGGGCGTCAGAATCTGTCGAGCGTAAGTTTGCCGTGTTCACCCATACCGATACGGCTTGCTCAAGGTAAACGTGTTCGGCAGATGCCGCACTTCGCGGACTTCGCCGTCGCGCAACAGCACCTCCACGATGTCGAAGCGGATTTTCACCTCGGTTCGCTCTGCCGAATCCCAACGGGATTGCAGCCCTCAGCCCAGGGTTGGACGCGTCAGCGGACTACCCTGGGTAAATCCACCCCACAATCCTCAACCCTGAAAGGGTTGCATCAATGTCCGCGCGGGATTGGATGCAACCCCGTTGGGGTTGGAGAAATCTTCATCATTGCACCCAGGGTAGCCTCGCAGGCTCGGCAACCCTGGGCTGAACGATTTGAATCCCGTTGGGATTGTCTGTGACCTGAGCCTTGCAGCAACGAGGTTGCTGAAAAGCTCACTCGTGTTCGCCGAATCATGGAACAACTCACCCATGCCGATACGGCTTGCTCAAGGTGAACGTGTTCGGCAGATGCCGCACTTCGCGGACTTCGCCGTCGCGCAAGAGCACCTCCACGATGTCGAAGCGGATTTTCACCTCGGGATTTTTCAGCAGGCGCAGATAGTCGAGCGCGGTCTGGGAAAGCAGCCGGCGTTTGCGGGCGTCCACGGCGGCGGCGGGGCGCGTCCAGTCTTCGGAGGAGCGCGTCTTCACTTCCACGAACGCCAGACAATCGTCGTCGCGAAAGATCAGGTCAATCTCGCCGCGCGCGGAACGGAAGTTGGCGGTGAGAAATTTCAGGCCGAGCCGCTGGAGATGTTTCTTGGCCGCGCGCTCGCCGAGTTCGCCGCGCCGCAAATGCTCGGGCTTGTCCGTGTTGCCAAAAAGGGATTTGATCCGGCTGGCCAGGCTCATGGTTGAACCACGGAATACACGAACCACACGAAAGGGAAACACGGAAGTTGATCGGCGGTGGTAAAATTTGAAGAACGGGGCGCGGCTGTATCCTGCGAAGCGTGATCAGCCGTAGCGTGGGGAGAATGCTGCGGCTGGTCTTCGACACAGCCGCGCTCCGCTAAAGCCAAGGCCGGTCAATTCGTCGGGAGTCGCTTCGCCTTGGGCAAGATCACGCAGGGCGGAGGATTCGGGCGGCAGCACACAGGCCAGGGGGAAAGGGTTGTTTACCACCGGCGAGGACAACCGCTGCGCGCCCGAATCAAATCAGAGGCGTCCCTGGCTGGTGAGCAGCAGAATCATTCCGACCGCCAGCGCAGCGGCGGCCAGCCCAATCAACATCGCCCACAGCAAGCGACGGGATTCCTGGCGGGCGATCCATTCGGGGTGATTACGATAAAGCGTTCTGGCGATGAGGCGACTGGGCATGACGGGAGACTAGCCGGCTTTCGGAATTCGGGTCAACCGCATGAACTGGTGGTTACTGCCAGAAAGCTTGCGAGAACCGGGACGGAAAATCTTCGCGAGAGTCAGCGAAAGGATTGTGTCCGGGATGCCGGTGTGCTTTAATATGTCACCATGTTGTCCTCAACCGTGGAACGCAGTACGCGTGTATGGTCGGGTGAACCTTCGTTCGCCCGTATTTCGTCGTGCCCTCAACAAACCCCATCGGTCCGGCACGATTTCCCTGAAGCGTTCGTTTAACCTGTTGTGAAGTTGTTCAGTCGTTGTTCGCTGGTGCTCGGTGCGTGCCTGATTCTTTCAAGCGCGCGCGGAGCGTTATTGTTTTATGAACCGTTCAATTACACCAACGGCCCGCTGGTGACCGTCAGTGCCGGATTGTGGACCACGCACAGCGGCACGACCGGGCAATTGGACGTGATCTCGGGCCGCGCGGATTTGCGCGTGCCGGAAACGGAGGACGTGAACACGCTCGTGCCCGGCCAGCCTTATTCTTCGTCCACGAGCACGACGCTGTATGCGAGCTTCACCATCAACGTCACCAACCTGCCCAATGCCGCCGGGCAATACTTCGCGCACTTCAAGGGTGCGAGCACGAGTAATTTCCGGGCCAAGGTGTTCGTGCTGACCAGCGGGGCCGGGGCGAACGCGTTCCGCGTGGGCCTGGCGAACAGCGCCAACGCGCCGGTCGTCACCAACGCGGTGGATTTGAACCTGAACACGGATTACCGCGTGTATCTCAAGTTCGTG
>SCTL01000675.1 GCA_004297495.1 Verrucomicrobiota bacterium | reverse complement strand
GGTTGGCGCGAAGAGGCGAAGGAATTGAAACTGCGCCGGGGCACTGGTCGGATCAACGGGCAAGAGCGCATAATCCACGTTCAGAGCCTCGGCTTGTTTGAAGTAATCGCGGTTGCCATCCTGCTTGATCATCTTGAGCACTCTGGGTTCCACCAGCCCGCCGTAGTCAATCGTGTAACGCTTCGAGTAGTAGCCCACGTCGCACGGGCCGAACACGCGCGCGCCGGGCGGCGTGTTTTCGCGCAACCAGTTTCCTGGCGCCATCCGGGTGTCCACTTCATACTGTCGGACGGCGCGGCATTTTCTGAACAACGACGGCAGCGCCACCAGGCACGCGCCGAGGTATGCCGCCGCGAAGACCAGTGACCAGAGTCGCGATCCTGACGCCCATCTTGACTCCACCAGCCGGCCCGCGCCGAGGCCGAGGATCAACAAAGATAAATAAACGAACGGTACGATGTAGTAGTTGCGGATGGACGGCGTCAGGCAGAGAAACAAAACAAAGAACGCCGTGGAGATTCCCAGCAGGCGCGCGAGGGCATTTTTTCTCAGCCAGACGAGCGTGCCCAGCACCGCGCACAACCACGCCGCGAACAGCGCGTCGAATTTCACCAGCCGGCTCGCGAGATAATGGAACTTGTAACCGAATGATTCGTTGAACGTCACGGTCTTGGCGTACACGGAGTTGGGGATCGCGCTGCCGTAGGCCAGTTGGTTGAAACCCAGATACGACACGCCGATCAGAAACAGGACCGCACCCGTCCGCCACGGAATCCGTCGCGTCGTCCAGCCCAGATACAACAGGGACGCCGCCACGAAGAGCACGCTATCGGGCCGGCAATACATCGCCAGCGTCGCCGCGAGAAAATAACTCCAGCCGCGACCATGCAGGGTTCGTTCGAGCAACCAGAAGACGAGGCAAATGTAGAGCGAAGTTTCCATGCCGCTCACCGCGTAGGGAAAACAAAGCGGGCACAGGAAAATCGCCGCGGGCAGGCCGTGTCGGAACTCCGGCGATCTCAATCCGCTGCCGCCAACGAGTCGTCGCAGCAGAAAAACCGTCACGAGGTCGGCCCCCGTTCCGAGCACCCGCGAAAACAAGGCGACGTCCAGTTTGCAGGCCGCCGCGATTCCGAGCACAAACGTGTAGAGCACGCTGGTGTTGCCGCTGACCCATTCGCCCGCGTTGTACACCAACCCCCGGCCCGCGCCGAAATTCTCCGCGTAGCGAAAACTCATCAACGCATCCAGCAGCGTCCAGTGCGTGCGCGCGTACAGCATCACGCGAAATCCGGTGCCGAGAATCAGCGCCGCCATAAAAATCCGCTCCCATGATTTCTCCGCGCGCTGGGTGACTTCGACGTTCATGTCGCTTCCGAGTCTGTCTGAATACGGTTTTCGTTGACTGTTCTTTTGGAAGAAATCTGACGACCGGCGAACGGCTCCAACTGGCGCCACGAAACCGAGCGCGAGCGCGAACGGAGTCCCACGCTGCTCAACGCGACCGCACGGTTCTCGGCAACTAAAAGCGGCGGACGCTTTAGGAACTCAAGGCATCCACGACCGGCGCCGCTGCCGGCACATACGCCGAGATCGCCTCGATGCGATGCCGATGCTTCACGCCGCCGAGATCAAATTCCACTTCGTCGCCTACTTTGCGTCCGAGCAACGCCTGGCCAACGGGCGTGAGATAGCTGATGATGCCCTTCTCCACCTCGGTGTCCCACGCACCGAGCACCGTAAACGTCTCCCGGTTCTGCGTGTTGAGATCAGTCGCCTGGACGACGGTGCCGATGCCCGCCACGTCCGTGCGCGCGTTCGAGAAATCCGTGCCCCGCGCCCGGACGAGTTGCGCCTCGAGTTCGCCTTTGCGGCGCATCAGAAGTTTCTGCTGCTCCTTCGCGGCCTTGAACTCGTGGTTTTCGCTCAAGTCGCCGTAGCTGCGGGCGATGGCAATCTCTTTCGAGTTGGCCGGAATTCTTTTGTCCACCAGTTCGCGATACTCGGCGTTGCGGCGTTCGAGGCTTTCCCACGAGACATGCAACACGGAGTCCTGCTTGGTCTGCTCGCCGCTGACGAGCGATTGCACGGCGGGATGCGCCTTCACGATGCGCGCGAGCAACGAGCGCTTGTCCATGTCGTCGAACACGGGCGAAAGCTGCAACGCGCGCGTGAGGTCCTTCACCACGTCAATGTCCGCGGACGCCGTCAGCTCGGCGATCAAGTCCTGGTCGCTGAGCACGAACTCGCGCAGGCGGTTCGAGCGTTTCTCGTTGAACTGGTCGCGCTCCATCGCCGTGAGCATCGCGCGGATGACTTCCGGGCCGAGAATGTCGGCGAACGCGTCGCTGCGTTCCTTGGCCAGCCACAACAGCAATTCGCTGCTCGCCGAGTGCTGGCTGATCAACCGCGCGAGCGTTTCCTTCAGCTCGTTGAACTTGCCCTCCTGAATCAGCATTTGCGCGAACTCCTTGCACAAGCGCGCCGTCACCCCGTTCAAGGTCAGGCGCAGCACGTCGTTCCAGCGTTCCGGCAGCGAGGTCTTGAACGATTCGAGCGCGCGGCGATGCTTGATCGCCGGCAGCGCTTCGAGCAGTTCGTTGATCTTGCTTTCCTGCGCCCAGATTTGCGCGGCGGTGATTTCCCCTTCGATGGGCGTCGTGCCGGCGATCTGCCGCAAATCTTCCCGTGCAAAAATTCCCTCCAACGCCACGGTCGGCTGCGTGCGCTGGTGCGAAACGATCTCCAGGTTCAACGCGGGAATGACTTCGGCGGCCACGGCCTGCCTGTCCGCGAGGTCCTCGGCGTTCTTGACCAACTCCAGTGCCACCGCCGTGCGGGCCTTCAAACCTTTCGCCGCGCGGAACTCGCCGAGCAGCCGCTGCTGCAACGAAGTTTCCTGGACTTGATAAACCACCGGGTCGGTTTTCTTGAGCGGGACTTGAAAGTGGCCGTCCTTTTTGAGTTCGCGTTTCGCCGCTTCCCACCATTTCTTCCAGTCGTCACGAATCACGTCCGGCACGAGCACCTGTTGAATCTGGTCCACCGTGGCTTTGCCGCCGTAACTGGCGAGCACGACCTTCACGAGTTCGAGATGATTCTGTGCGGCGAGCGCGCGCAAACCTTCGAGGTCCGACGCCTTGCGCGCGAGTATGTGGTCTTTCGGAATCGGCTTGAGCGACTCGGCGCCGAACGCGAGGTCCATCGCGTGGCCGGGCTTGCCGGGAAAATCAATCGTGAAGCGCGCGAACACCGTGTCCACCGTCTTGATCCGTCCGAACCCCCAACTTCGGTGCATGCAATAGCCGCTCGTGGCGAGTTGCACCAGCGCCTCGATGTGTTTCGCCTCGACCTTGCCCGCCGCCGCCATCTTTTCGAATTCTTCTCTCATAAATTGAATAGGCTCGCATCCCGAAATCCGGGGGTCATATTAAGCCGCGTGACGGGGCAAAAACCAAGACAAATTGCGGCACGTGTTCTCCAGCAGCGTCGCCACGGAGATGACTTCGTGGAAGATTTGCTCGAACGCGCGCTCGCCTCCGCCGCCCTTTCATCGCCGGATCGCGGCCTTTGTCAGGAAATTGTTTATGGCGTCGTGCGCTGGCAGGCGACGCTCGATTGGCTCATCGCGCGCAAAACTCCCGGTCGCCAGCAAAAGCCCGCGCTCCAGGATTTGCTCCGGCTCGGTCTCTACCAGATTTTCTGGCTCGACCGCATCCCGCCTCACGCCGCCGTGCATGAAACCGTCGAGCAAGCCAAGCAAGCCGGCTTCGGTCCGCAATCCGGCTTCATCAACGCCATGCTGCGCGGCTACCTGCGCGAACTGGACGAAACAAAAAAATTTTTAAGCGAACTAAAAACCACACAACCCGCGCTCGGCTTCTCACATCCCGAATGGCTCGTGGCCCGCTGGCAAAAACAATTTGGCGACGCCAACACGCGCCGCTTGCTCGAGTGGAACAACACGCCGCCAAACACTTTTGCGCGGGTCAACACCCTCAAAACTTCCGCCGAAAAACTTCTGCCCGACTGGCGTGATGAAAACGTGGACTACGATTTCTTCACGCGCGACTGGATCGGCGAGAATTTCGTGTTCGAGTTGAAGTCGCATCCCCATTTCGGAGCGCTGGCCAGTTTTCAATCCGGCGGTTTCTACATTCAGGACCCCAGCACGCTGCTGGCCGGGCGCGAACTCGATCCGCAGCCCGGGGAATCCATTCTCGATCTTTGCGCTGCGCCCGGCGGCAAGACGACGTTCATCGCGGAGCTCATGAACAACCGCGGGCGCATCGTCGCGCACGATATTTCCGAAGAGCGACTGAAGTTGGTCCGCGAAAACTGCGCCCGCCTCGGCGTGACGTGCGTCGAAGCCCTCTCAACTCTCAACTCCGCGGCGCGACGTAGCGAAGCGGAGGCGGCTCAATTCTCAACTCACTTCGACAAAGTCCTCGTGGACGCGCCCTGCTCGAACACCGGCGTCCTGCGCCGTCGCGTGGATTTGCGCTGGCGCATCACGGCCGAGGAAATCCAGCGCCTGCGCGCGGCCCAGCTCGACTTGCTCAAGCAGGCCTCGCGTTGCGTGCGCTCGGGCGGAATTCTGGTTTACAGCACATGCAGTCTGGAGTGCGAAGAAAACACCGAAGTCGTGGAGCAATTCCTCGCCGAGATTTCCGGCTTCGCCATCGAGCGCGAGCGCACGCTGACGCCGTTCACGGACGGCGTGGACGGCGCGTTTGTCACGCGGCTGCGACGGGCGTGAACACGATTTGAACAGGAGGAGACAGAGATAACGGAGACGGAAGCCATGTGTGGTCAGTTCCAGCGATTGGAATCTTTAGCCTCCGTTTCCTCTGTTCTCTCCTGTTGATCTGGCTTTGAACGCCCGCAGCGCCAGCAGCAGGGCCGCAAAAAACATCAGCGCCGACGCGAAGAACGCCGCGCCGGGAATTTTCACCGTCGCCTCCGCGCGGACGAAGTGGCCGAACAATCCTGTCGCCACCAGCGGGCCGACAATTCCCGCCAGACTCGCCAGACTCGCCAGCGCGCCTTGCACTGCGCCCTGTTCGTTGAGTGGCACGCTGCGCGAGACGAGACCTTGCAGCGCTGGCATCGCGATGCCGCCGATTGAGCCGACGACGAGCAGCACATAAACCATCCAACCCTGCGTCGCCAGACCGTACGTGGTGAGGAAGAACGTCGCGTTGGTCAGCCCGATGACAATGGATCGCCGCTCACCGAGCTTGGGAATTATTTTTCGCGCCAGTCCGCCTTGCACGATCACCGCCATCACGCCCACCAGCGCGAGTGAGAGGCCAACTTCCTTCGGCGTCCAGCCGTAGCGATAACTCGTGTAGAGCACCCATGTCGCCG
>SCTL01000674.1 GCA_004297495.1 Verrucomicrobiota bacterium | reverse complement strand
CCGGCGAAACCGCCGCCAAAGCAAGGCCCCCGCGGCGACCGCTACGATTACGAGTGATACGGGTTGCTGCCAATTCACGCTGGCAAGATAAGCGCAATCCTCATTCCCGCAACGGTGAAAAATTTGCACGATGATGCATCTTTTGTTCTAACCAGCCGACGGGCTTTTCAGGATTGAAGAAATGTGAATTCACGGCCTACCCTCCGGCATGAGCGAGAACGTGTTTAATTGCCAGCATCGGGTGAGTTATGCCGAGTGTACGGTCGGTAATCATATTTATTACGCGCGCTACCTCGACTTGCTGGAAATGGCGCGGGGCGAATTCTTCCGCAGTCTGGGCACATCGTTGCTCCAGTGGCAGGAGCGCGACGTGATCTTCCCGGTGCTCGAAGCGCGCTTGCGTTATCACGCGCCTGCGCGTTATGACGACGTGTTGAGCATCGAAGTCTGGCCCACGACTGCCGAACGCGTGCGACTGAATTTCTCCCATCGCATCCTCAACGAGGCGGGCAAGTTGATTCTTGAAGCCGAAACCTCTCACGTCAGCACCGGGCTGAGTGAGAAGCCAAAACGATTGCCGCCGGAATTGGTGACGCTGCTGACGCCGCGATTGAAGCCTGGCGGCGCGTAGCCGCCGAAAGCTCAGGGCGATTGTGCCTTGAAGAATTTTTGCGGCGAACCGGGTGCAATGGTTTCCAGGAAGAGAATTGTGCCGGTCGGATTCGGCAGGTTCGTGAACGACGTCCACTGCGTCAGGTTCGTCGAAGCGTAGAGGCTCACGTTCACGCCCGGCTGGCCGCTGATCACGAGCCGCGCCTGGTTTCCATTCGTCACGCTCACGGAATCAAACTTCAAGGGTGCCGGCGGCAGGCTCGGACCTAGAAACGCCAGAATGTCTGCCAGGTATGCGTTGCGCACACTTGATGCGGTGATGGTCTCGAAGGGAAATCCAAAATAAACCACCTTGCCGCCACCGGCCGCGCCGTCGTAGGTGATGCCCGCCGTCGCGCCGCCGGAATAATTGATCGCCGCCGTCGCGCCGCTGCCGGTGGGCGTCAGCACATCGGGATAACCAACGAGATAAATTCCTTTTGTTCCGTCGTCAAAATTTCCGTTGGCGTTGCCGGCAAAGATGGACCCGGCGACCGGAGTGAACGCGTAAATCCCCGAGCTATCACTGGCGTACGTGGCGTGGAGTTGGTTGTGCAGGAAGGCGCGGTCAGCGGCGCTCGGGCCGCTCGGACGATCCAGGTCCCAGGCGATTTCGGAACCGGAAACGAACAGGCTTCCGCCCGCCGCGAGAAACGCGGTCACCTTGGTTTGCTCCACGCTGCTGAAGGTTTCGTCCGCCGTGGATTCGTTGCCGCAGGCCCAGATGACGACGGGATAATTCGTGAGTTGGACCTGATTGTTCGTAATGGCTTCCGTCTGGCAGGAATCAAACGCCCAACCCGCCGCCGCGAGTGATTTGCCGTGGGACACGACGTAATCGAAGCCGTTGTTCCAGCGTGGAAACACGCGCTCGATTGCGCCGCTGTTGCCGGGCGGATCCCAATTCTGCGCGGTTAGGTCCTGGCGCAGATTGCTGCTGCGATCAAACCGGTCGAACGCGTTCACGTAGAGCACGCGCGGCGCGTTGTTGCTCGTGCCCGCGCGGCAGCCGACGACTTCCGAGGGCATGGACTCGCCGCCGGCGTTCGATGCCGAGACGCGGAAATAATAATCCGTTCCCGCCGCGAGATTGGTGATCGTGTAGTTCGTGGAGTTGCCAACGCTGATCGGATTGCCGAAGCCGTAGCCATTGGTTGAACGGTAAATGATGTAGTTGGTCGCGCTTTGACTATTGCCGACATTCACCGGCACGGCCCACCCCAGCGCGATCTGTCCGTTCGTAACCGCGACGGCGCGGACGTTTGTTGGCGCCTCGGGTAGGAGCGCCAGCGGCACGACGTGGTTCGTGTCGTACTGGTTCATGAATTTCACCACCGCGTGCATCGCGGCCTTGGCGATGGCGGCGCGGCCTTTCGGATCGCGCATGATCAGGGCGTCGCTGGCATTGTCGTGATAGGCGACCTCAATGATGGTCGCCGCCATTTCGTATTGATAATAGCTGCCGGAAATCTCGCCGTAGCCGCCGGTGTAAGTGACGTTGCTGCCGCGATCGTTAAATGACACTTCCAACGGCGGCGAACCGAGCGCCACAAGTTCGTCGTTCACCTGCTTGCCGCAAATGAAAGCCAGTTGTTCCTGATACGGCGTCTCATCGCCGGTGATCAAACCCTCGCACCCGCGCGAAGAGCCGCTGCCGGCGTTCGAGTGGAAGCTGATGTTGATGCGGTCGAAAATGTCGCCCGCCGCTTCACGGTTCATCTCGGCGGACATTTTTCCCGGCGCAGACCAACTGTCACTCTCATCATTGCCGCCGCCGTTGTAGAGCGACGTGGATTGGCCCTGCCCGAGATTGGCTTTGATCCAGTAACGCATGTTTTCGTCCTCGCGCGGGTAACCGGAAACTCCGCTGCCCTGATCCACCGACCCCATGCCGTTGCCGAAACGAATCGCGTCGGCGATCACGACGGTGCCGGTGGCCGAGCCGCGCAGATTGCTGATGACGACCGAACCACTGGCGGCGTTCGAGCCGGCGTTGAAATAATATTCGCCGAGATAAATCCAGCCGTTGCCAACCATGTGATGCGGAATGCGGACCTGCGATTCACCGCCGGTGTGTCGGATGCGATAAAGCTG
>SCTL01000673.1 GCA_004297495.1 Verrucomicrobiota bacterium | reverse complement strand
TTCAGCCGACCCGGTCAGGGCGAGGACGCCATTGCTCACGGTAGTCGAGCCGTCGTAAGCCAGCGAGCCACTGAGCGTCAACGTACCCGTTCCGACCTTGCGAAAGTCCAGGGTGTTCGGCGTTGTTCCCGTCACCTGACCCGAGAACTCGGTGTCCATTCCGCGCGCACCAACATTCATGCGGACCGTGCCGCCAGATGCTCCCGCCGATAGAATGCCATTGCCCGTCAGTGCGCCAACGGCAATACCCTCGCCGTTGCCCGTTCCGTTACGCGTCTTCAGTGTGCCGAGAACTTCGAACAAAGTGTTGTCGCCACCGTTGACGTTCAAGGAGGTGCTGGAGTAGCGGATTGACGAACCGCTTTCGATACGCACAGTGCCGATGAAGTTTTGGAATTGTTTCACATTGTTGACACCCCACGAGGTCGGGCCCACGATCGAATTCGTAGTAAGTGAGTCTCCCGAAAAAAAGTTTCCACCATAGGAATTGCCACCCTCGGAAGCTGTGGTCGAGACGGTGGCTGTCGAACCGGCCAGCGTGCTGACTTCGTTGCCGTTGAATCCGAGACTGTTCAGGGTGACGCCATTTGTCAGCACGATTCGACCGGTACCGGCACCGGTGTTGCCGAAGTTGAGCGTGCCTTCACCTACGTAGGTGCCGCCACTGTAAGAGTTGTTGCCGGTGAGGCTCAGTGCTGCCGCGCCGATCTTGGTCAAGGCGACCTTACCGCCGGTGCCGGTGTTGTCAGCGATCGTGCCCGCATACGTGGTGGCGGCGGTCTCGTTCACCGTCAGAACATTGGTTGCGGTTCCAGTGTTGTTGACGATCAGGCCGGAAACTGTGCTCCCCAAGCCTGCCAGCGGACCAACCGTGCAATCAACACCATTGAGATCAAGACGGCCAGCCACAGAGGCAGAACCATCCAGAATCATCCAGCCGGTGCTGGGAATGGCTTGAGCGGCCCCGACCTTCACCACGCCATTCGAGATGTAGGTGTTGCCCGCATAGGTATTGTTGCCACTGAGCGTCAACGTACCCGTCCCGGCCTTGATCAGTTCGCCCGCGCCGCTGATGGGCGATGCCGTGGCCCACGTGGCGCTGCTGTTGAGGATCAAGCGGCCGTCGTTGGTTATGGCAGAGGTGGACATCGCGCCGTTTGCACCACCGTTGCCGGCTTGCAGGGTTGCTCCCGAAGCGATCGTAGTCACACCACTGTAGGGCAACTGACCGGCAAGCGTCAGGACCGTGGCACCGTTCTGCGCGAGACTGCCCGTGCCCGCAACCGCACCCGCCACCGAGCGGTTGTCCGTCTGCTGGAAAACCAGGGCGCTGTTGTTGGTGATATTGCCGCCGCCGATGTCGCCCGTGGTCGCTCCGTCGCCGACCTGAATTGTGCCGGCATTGATAAGGGTCGTCCCAGATTTGTTATCCTGCGTAAGAATCGTGAGTTTGCCGGTGCCACTCTTCGTCAGCCCCGTACTGCCGCTCAAGCGACCACTGCCGGTGGTGCTAAAGATATAGTCCACCGCCGTGTTATTCACGGTCACGCCACCGGGTTGAACGGAACTGGCAAGGTTCACGGGCGGTGAAGCAGAACCGGCATCAGTGAAGGAAACAAAGTCGCCGTTGGCATATTGCGTGGACACAATCCCGTTCAGCCAGTTGTAGCTGGTGGAAATATCCCAAAGGTTCGCGCCACCGTCACCCTGCCAGACAATGCTCGATCCGCCCGCCGTCACCACGACCAGATCAATTTCACCCGCAGTCGCGTCACTCAGGGAGGCAAGCTTGCCCGCCTGGGAGAAGCCGGTGAGGATGAGATTGGCCGCGGCGCCGCTGAGACCGCCGCTGTACTGGATGAGTTTGTAAACGCCATTGGTCAGCGCCTGCGTCGCGTTCACCTGAATCGTGCCGCTGGTCAAAGATAGATTGCCCGAAACAATGATAAGATCGCGTCCTGCGTTCGTGGAAACGTCATAGACGTAAGTGCCGCCGACCAGGTTGAGATCATTGTTCAACGTCAAAGTGCCGGGACTCGTGCCGGGCAGAAGCGAAGTTCCCGTGCCGGAAGTGACCGTGCCGTTGACGGTGCCGCTGCCGGACAACGTCTGGCTGACGGCTCCATTCAGCACCAAGCCGCTGGCGGAGACATCCAGCGTAGCTCCGCTGCTCACAACGATGCTCGGGCTGTTGGAAATGCCCGCCCCGGCGGCGAGGGTCAGCGTACCTTGACTGACGGTGGTGGTGCCGGAGTAGCGGTTGTTGCCGTTAAGCGTCAATGAACCGGAGCCCGTTTTGGTCAAACCGCCCGCACCATTGTTACCAATCGCGGCAGTGTAAGTGACGTTGTTGGCGACCGTATCAATCGTGGCGCCACCGGCATTGAGGCTGACCGTGCGAACAGCCGAGATGTCAGATGTATTTGCGCCCCCGTATTGCAGCGTGCCGCCGCTGAAATTGATCGGCGAGCTGGAATTACCGAGATTATTCAGCGCGGAGAAGTTCAGGATGCCGCCACCAAGATTCAATCCGCCAGTGAAACCATTAACCGTCGCAAGCGTCAGAGTGCCGGCTCCTTGCTTGGCCACACTGCCGGATCCATTGATAGATCCGGAACCGGAGATCGTGAAGTTCTTGCTGCCGTTGTGCGTCACACTCACCGGAACGACCGTCGAGTTCAAGGTGACCGTTATGGGTGACGAACCACTCAATGTGTCTTCAAACAGAACCGAATCACCGAAGCTTCCAACCTCCTGATAGTTGGTGGTCACACTCGCCGTGTTTTGCCAGTTGGCGGTCGTGTTGATATCCCAAGTTCCGTTGCCGGTCGCCCACTTGAGGGGCACGAGAGAATTGGTGACCACGTAGTCAATCGAAGCGTTCGCCACATAGTTGCTCAGGTAGCCTTGGACACCCGCAGGCTGGTTGGTAAGGCTAACTGCGGTGAAACCAGGTGCACCGCTCAGCGTGCCGTATTTGACCAGCGGGAATTGTCCAACGGACCAATTGCCACCCACGATGCCAACCATAAGGTTGGAACTGTTCAAAGCTAGATTGCCGCGAACCACCAGAGGCGCAACCGTCGTACTCGGCGTGCTGCCGCCGAGATT
>SCTL01000672.1 GCA_004297495.1 Verrucomicrobiota bacterium | reverse complement strand
TAATTCGCTACAACTTCATATTCCACTCCGTCACCAGTTGGCACGGCAGCGTCCACGTAGCTCGTCTGAGTAGCGGCTACCGTGGCAATCGCGGTAAAGCTCGATGCCGCGCTATCCTTGCGCAATACAGTGTAGCTTGTTACCGGTCCAGTTGAACGCTGCCAATTAAGATTTGCGGTTCCCGTGTTCGGATTGAATGAAACAATCAACCCATCTGGCGATGGCGCGCTTTCCCAAATTCCAGCCGTTGCCATCGGTGTCAGCCCATTCGTGTACGCGGCTTGGATGCCGTAATAAATTTCAAATTGGTTGCCGTTACTCACCGCACCAACATCAAGGAACGAAATTGAATTACTGCTTACTTGACCTAGGGAGTAATAATCCCAATCGAAGGTAGTCCAATTGAATGTGTAACGTCCAAGAGCGTAATGTAGAACCGAACCCGGAGATTGGTCCCAAAAAAGCGTGACGTTCGTTCCATTCGTCGTCAACACGGCCAGAAAATTTTCCGGCCCGTCTGGCATGTCAAATCGAGTGGGATCGGTTCCACCTAAAAATTCCTGCATGTTCGACCGCCCATCATTGTCGAAATCTTGTTCAGGGTCCACGCCGAGGTGACCGAAGTACTGAAGCTGCCACCAATCCGACAGACCATTTCCGTCGCTGTCAATCCATGAACGGGCCCACAGAAACAAACTATTGGTATGCATGCCGACCGTTACCGTCTTGGGCGTCCAATCCTGATCTGCGGCACCAAAGATTGTGCCTTCAGAATTCCAAGTCGTGTTGGTGGCGTTTTCTTTCGACAGAATTTCATAAACCGTGTCCGCCGAACTGCCATGCACGATGAGCGAGGCAACGCCATTCGACACCCCGGTGATTTCCAGCCAAAGCGTGTTGCTCGGGTAACTCAAGTCGCGCCGCTGATGCCCCAGCCGCTCCCGCAACATTCCACGCGTGCCGATTTCCTGCGCTTCCTGCGCGTCCGCTTCCGCTGCGACCAAGCCGAACTTGTCCTGTTTCTCCAATTCTTCCTCCCGCGTGCCCACCGGCCCGAACAACGCCACGTGACCCACGCCAAAATGATACAACGCCTGATCCGCCGGCTTCGGCCACCGCGTGAACGTGGTCAACTCCTCGAACTGCCCGCCCGCCACGCTCTCCGGCGACGCGAGCAAATCACTGCCCACCACCAAGCCGAGTCCTTTCACTTGCCACTCCTCCGGCGGCAACAAACCTTCACCGCTCGACGTCAACTCACCATCCACAAACAACGCCGTGTTCGTCGGCGAATAACAAAGCGTCACCAACCGCCACTGACCCGCATTGAATGTCACCGGCGATTTGAGCAAAACCGCGTCGCCACTTTTTGTCGGACCGAGAAAGAACAAAGTTGTTCCGTCTTCACTCGTGCAAAGACTCCAACGCGTGCGCGGCTCGTTACCGCTCCAATCCACCAGTTCCAACAACCGTGCAAAGCAACCCGGCCCTTCACCGCCCTGATCGCTCCCGCTCCACTGCGGTGAAAACCAAAACCGGATCGCCCCGCGCTCGCCAGCAAAGTTCTGTTTTCCATCCGGCCCATAGAACGGCACCGTCACCGGCTCGACCGTGGACTTTTCATCCCGCAACAACGCGTAACCATTCCAACTCTCGACGAGTGTCGCATTACCCTCATTGAACGTGGCCGCGCTCCACGGCACGGTCCAATACGGCGAGTCGAATCCGAAGATGCGAATGGTTGCCTCCGGCCACGGCGGCTGCGGCACGCGTGGTTTGGCAAAACTTTCCGCGCCGAAAAACAAAACACCCGCTACGAGAAACGTGCGGGTGGAAATGATGACGAAATGTTGAGAAAGATTTTTTCGCGTTCTCATAGTGGGTGCTGGTTCACCGAGTTGCCCTTCTGATTCAGATTCAGATTTTCCAATAACTCCAGACGCAGATTGCGGCGCAAACGCCGTATCCGTCAAGCGCCGTTTTTCAGACAAGTTAGGCGTGTCCAAATCGAAGGCCCTTTCTCCCTGGCTCAAACAACTCGGCGACAACATTCGTCGCGAGCGCGTGGCGAGAGAGATCACCCAGCAGCAACTGGCGGAACTGGCTGACCTGAACATCCGCAACATTCAGCGGATCGAGGCGGGTGAAATTGACGTGCTTTTGAGCACCACTGCCCGGATCAAGAAGGCGCTCGATTGCTCGTGGGAGCGGCTTTTACCGAAAGACTGGCATTAAGAGCTGGAAGGGCGGAAATCCACATAAGTTGCTGATAATAAGCCTATCAGCGACGCGCAGACGACACTCCAGGTCGCGCGGACGGCGCTCGGGGTCGAGAATTGACCACTCC
>SCTL01000671.1 GCA_004297495.1 Verrucomicrobiota bacterium | reverse complement strand
TTCCACTTCGAGGCTGAGTAGCGTCCCGTCTTCGCCCACGCTCAAGCTGTGTTCCGTTTCGCCTTTGGTGATCGTGACGTCAAAGGAGACCTCGCCATCTTCCTCCACGCGCTCGATCTCGCCCAGCTTGTCGCCGCCAAGGTGCGACTGAATTGTTTTCTGAGCGGCAGCGGGCAGCGAGGAAAGAGAAACGGCCTTCGTTTCGTCGGCGGCGAAACAGAAGAACGCCGCGAAGAGCAAAAGGAAAAGGCAAAGCGCGAACTGGTTTCGCCGGCGGCTCATGGCGTTGTGCGGAGAAACAATTTACGCGGCAGCCTGCCGAACGGGCAGGACGGCGGGATTGAGCGCCACCTTCCGGACGTGGCGACGATGGCGGCGATGTTTCCGGTGGCGATGTTTGCGGTGCTTCTTCTTTTTTACCGCCTTTGCCTTGGCCACGGGTTGCCACGCGGGCGCCGCGCCGGCTTCCGGCAGAAACACGGTGACGGTGAAGGCGAGCAGCAAAAGCAGCAGGATTCTTTTCACGAATCCAGCCTGAACCCGCCTGGGTTTTCCGTCAACTCACTTTGCGATGAAGTTGCGCGCCGCGACCAGCGCCTCGTCCAGTTTGCTCGCGTCCTTGCCGCCGCCGCGGGCGTTGTCGGGTTTGCCACCGCCTTTGCCGCCGATAATTGGCGCGATGGTCTGGATGATTTTACCGGCTTGAACTTTCGCGGTGAAATCGGATGAGACGGACGCGACCAATGCGACCGCACCCGCCGATGCGCCGCCGAGAACGACCACGCCTTTGAAACGACCCTTCAACGAATCCGCGATGGCTTGTAGGAAATCGCCGTTCGCATCGCCGAGGTTGTGGGTGATGAGCGGGATGCTGTTAACGGTTTGCGCTGAGCCGAGCAATTCACTCGCGGCGTTCGAGGCGTTGCGTTGCAGCGCGATCTGGACTTCTTTCTCCAACGCTTTCTGTTGCGCGAGCAGCGACTCGATCTTCTTTTCCAACTCGTGAATGGGCGAATTGATTTTGCCGGCGACGGTCTTGATCAACTCGCGGTCGCCTTTCATCACGTCGTAAGCCGTGAGGCCGGCAACGGCTTCGATGCGGCGGACGCCGGCGGCAATGGCGCTCTCGCCGACAATGCGAAACAAACCAATCTCGCCGGTCGCGCGGGTGTGCGTGCCGCCGCAAAGTTCCATCGAGTAGCCGTCGAGCTTGCCAACGCCGCCGCCGATCTGGACGACGCGGACGGTGTCGCCGTATTTGTCGCCGAAGAATTGCATCACGTCTTTGCGCGATTTCACGTCGGCGTAGGGGACTTCGGTCCAGGAGACGCCGGCGTTTTCGAGGATGCGTTCGTTGACGAGCTTCTCGATGTCGGCGAGTTGCGCGGGCGTGAGCGGCGCGCTGTTGAAGTCGAAGGTCAACTTGTCCGGGCCGACGAATGAACCTTTCTGCGACGCTTCCTTGCTCACGACTTCGTGCAGCGCCCAGTGCAGCAAATGCGTGACGGTGTGGTGGCGTTGGATGGCGTTGCGGCGTGATGTATCCACAGAGATCGTGACGGCATCCCCTGGAACTGGG
>SCTL01000670.1 GCA_004297495.1 Verrucomicrobiota bacterium | reverse complement strand
GAATGGAGCTGGCGAAACCCCACGTCGGCATGGCGGCTTTCAATTGCGCCGTGAGATTCGTTGACCAAAGCACCGCGCCGTTCGAGACGGCGAGGCAATGCAGCAGGCCGCGTTTGCTCAACGTGAAAACGCGCCCGCCGTCCACGCTCGGCGTCGCGCTGGTGCCGCCTTCGTAATAAACCGGATCAAGCTTCGCGGGGTAGGAATGTTTCCAAAGTTCCTTGCCCGTGACGGCATCAAAACAAAACACCGTGTCCTTGTCGTCGCTGTTGCCGGTGGTGAACGCGCGTCCACCGCTCACCGCGACCGAGGCGAAGCCCGTGCCGGTTTTCGCTTTCCACAACCGTTTCGGGCCGTCTGCCGGCCACAGGGCCGTCCAGTTGGTTTCCCGCGAGATGCCGTTGTGATCCGGGCCGCGCCAGTTCGGCCAATCCTCGGCCTTGGCGGCGAACGTAGAACCCAGCAGCCCCATCAGCAGCACGCGAAGGATGATTTGCATGGCGGACTCGTAGCGCACGGCGGCAGCGCTGTCAATTGGTTGCGGCTGGTTACGGCTTGTGCGGGTGGATGACAAAACTGTCACGTAGCGTTCATGTGGGTTACACTTGAGCCGGATTGAATCTGTCGCGTCTGGAAGTTGCCGGGCAAAAACCAAACAACCCATTCACATCGCATACTATGAGAATACGAGCCGTCCTGAATTCTTCCCCATGCACCGCTGCCACCTTGGTCCTGATGATGGCCGCGCCTTGCCTTTGCTTCGCGGGCCATGAAATGAAATGGGCCGACGTGCCGGAAGCCGTGCGTGCGACCGTGCTCGCCAACGGCGGCGTGGCCGGCCAAACCGTGGACCGCGAGAACGGGAAGATCAAAGGCCAGACGGTTTATGAAGCCGGGGTGAAGGACAAGGATGGCAGCATCGCGGACTTGGTCATCACCGAAGATGGCAAACTGGTGGACACCAAGCATGACGATGCCGCCGATGCCGCCGCCGAAAAAGCGCAGGCTGCGAGCGGGAAGAAAGTTTCCGCCACGATGAAGTTCAGCCATCCGCGCGACCTCACGAATCCCTTGCTGCCATTGGCGTATTTGAAGCAGGACATTCTCGAAGGCACGGAAGGCGGACAGAAAATCCGTATCGAGCGCACTGTGTTGCCGAACAAACACAAGAAGTTCAAAATCGCCGGCCAGACGATTGATGCGCTGGTGATGGAGGATCGCGAAATCAAGAATGGCGAGTTGGAGGAAGTGACGCTTGATTACTTCGCGCAGGACGACGAAGGCACGGTTTATTATCTCGGCGAGGACGTGGACGAATACGACGGCGGCAAGGTCAAGGGCCACTCCGGCGCTTGGCTGTTCGGCAAGGACACGCAGCACGCTGGCGTGATCATCCCGGCGCATCCGAAGGTGGGTGACAAATTCAAGTCCGAGGACGTGAACAAGGAAATCCACGAGGACGACGAAGTCGTCGCCGTTGGCGAAACGGTTTCCGTGCCAGCCGGGACTTACGAGAACTGCGTGAAGGTGAAGGAAATGCTCGCGGACGGCGAAGTTGAATTCAAATTCTACGCGCCAGGCGTCGGCGTCGTCCGCGAAGTCCCGAAGGGCGGCGATGTGGTTCTGAAATCTCACACAACCAGATAGGCGATCGCGTTAATGCCATGAAAACGAAAATCATTCTCGTTCCAGGACTGGCCGTTGTCATCGGACTTGCACTCGCGGGGTGGGTTGTTTTCAAGCAGTCGTCTTCCGAGAAAAATGCGCAGGCAAACACCGCCCACGTCGTCGCACCGGAGCCGCCGAAGAATCCAATCCCGCCAGCCGTCGCACCAACGACCGCACCCGACACGTCGTCGCCTGCACCAACCGACAACCTTTCCGAGAGCGCGCTTGAAAAGCCGAAGAGAGACGCGGCGCAAAATCTCGCGCCCCAAGCCGCGCCGACCAAGAAACCAAAAGAGCCATTGCACGATCCTGACGCGCGCGCGGCCATGAGTCTTGTCGGCGTTGATCGTGATGCCGAAGCGTACTGGCTCGGCGCGATTTTTGATTCAAGTCTTCCAGACCAGGAGCGCGAGGACCTCATGGAGGATTTGAACGAGGAAGGTTTGTCCGACACCAAGCGGCCCGGCCCGCAAGATTTTCCGCTCATCATGAATCGCCTCGCGATCATCGAGGAAATCGTGCCCCAGGCCGACGAGTTCATGCTGCGTCATCTCGGCGAGGCGTACAAAGACCTTTTGAATCTGGCGGACATCAGCCGGGGCGGAGGCAGACCGGTTCAATAGCGGCGATGCTTTCAACGCGCGCCAATTACCTCGTCAACCCACGTCCGGTGAATTAAAAGTTCCTTCATGCGCGTGCTCGTTGTCGAAGATGAAAAGAAAACCGCCGCGTTCATCCGCAAGGCCCTCCAGGCGGAAAGCTTCGCCGTGGACGTGATGCACAACGGATCGGACGCTCTGCTCGCCGCCGCCAGTTCGCCCTTTGACGCCATCGTGCTCGACATCATGCTGCCGGGTCGCGATGGCTTGAGTGTTTTGCGGCAACTCCGCGAGCGCAGCAATCGCACGCCCGTGCTGCTGCTCTCCGCGCGCGGCGAAGTCAACGAACGCGTCGAGGGCCTCAATGCCGGCGCGGATGATTATCTGCCCAAACCGTTCGTTATCGCCGAACTGGTCGCCCGCGTGCGCGCGCTCGGCCGGCGCGGCGGCGAAAACAAATCCACCGTCCTGCGGCTCGCTGATCTCACGCTGGATACCGTTTCCCACCGCGCGCAACGCGGCGAAAAAATTTTCGAACTGACCGCGCGCGAGTTCCGGCTGCTGGAATTTCTCCTGCGCGCGCCCGGACGCATTTGCAGCCGCATGGCGATCATTGAAAAGGTCTGGGACTACGATTTTGATCCCGGCACGAACCTTGTGGACGTGTACATCAAGCGCGTGCGCGAAAAAATTGATGACGGCTTTGAGCCGAAGCTGCTCCACACCGTGCGGAGCGTGGGCTACGTGATGAA
>SCTL01000669.1 GCA_004297495.1 Verrucomicrobiota bacterium | reverse complement strand
CGCCAGTTGGAAAGCCACTGGAGCAAAGCCGACGCTCAACTCTCAACCCTCAACTCTCAACTCCCCGCAGCGTGTCACTGAAACGCGCGACAAGAAACAAGCCGTGCTCGTCATGGGTTTCGCCGGCACGACGCTGCTCGCCGAAGACCGTTACGCGCTGGAGCTTTTGTCCGAGTCTTGCAGCGATCTCGGCTCGCGCCTGTTCCTGCGCGTGCGCGAGAAGCTGGGTCTGGCTTATTACGTGGGCGCGCAAAATTTCCCGGGCCTCGCGCCTGGATATTTTGCGTTCTATGCCGGCACGGAGCCGGAGAAAGCGGATAAAGTTGAACAGGAATTCCTCAGCGAGATTGAACTGCTTCGCACCGAAGGTTTGACCAAGGAAGAACTCGACCGCTCGAAAGCCAAAGTCATCGGCCAGAAGAAAATCGCGCGGCAGGACCTCGGCGGTTTCGCCATGACCACCGCGCTCGACGAACTTTACGGGCTCGGCTTTGCCAACACCGACGCCGAGGACGCCAAGTTTGCCGCCGTCACACTCGACGACGTGAAAGCCGTCGCGCAGAAATATCTCAAGCCCGAAGCGCGCGTGCTGGCGGTGGTGAAGCCGAAATAAAAGCTCCAAATTCCAAGCACCAAGCTCCAGAGAAGCTTCAAACACCAAAGATCAAACCGGTTACCTCGCGCGCGATTGGAGATTGAAGTTTGGAGCTTCTCTGGAGCTTGGATGTTGGAGCTTGGACCTTCCTCAGTGCCCGTCGCCGAGTTCGACGGGTTTGTAACCGCCCTTGCCTTTGAAATAAACGATCAACGCCAGGTAGCACGCGAGCATGAACGCCGGGAACATCGCCATCTTGCCGAGCGCGCTGAACTGACCAGCGGTGGTCGCGCTCTTGAGAGATTCCTTGGATGCGTCATCGGTCACCGCCGCGCTCTTCACGGGATCAATCGCCTTGTAATCGCCGAGCAAATAATTCTTCTCGACCGTCACAGACTGATAAAGCGCCGGACTGCTGGCCTGCAATTTCGCCGTGGCCGTGGACTCCTGAAGAAAACCTATGAACGGAAAACCAAGGATGCCCACGGCCAACATGCCGATGCCGCCCATGGCGTTCAAGGTGAGCGCGCCGCCTTTCGGGCATTGCTCGCTGGTCACGCCGAGCATCGTGGGCCAGAAGAAAGTTTTGCCGACGGCGTAAAGTGTGGCCGCGCCAAAAATCATCGCAGCGCCCGCGCCGTTGGTTTTGGAGAGCAGCGTGAGACCGATCACCG
Source organism: Verrucomicrobiota bacterium (assembly GCA_004297495.1). Taxonomy (GTDB): domain Bacteria; phylum Verrucomicrobiota; class Verrucomicrobiia; order Limisphaerales; family JADLHS01; genus SCTL01. The sequence goes on along the minus strand of SCTL01000669.1, from coordinate 2,362 downwards.
CCAGTGTCGCGCACGCGGCCAGCAGGCCGAGCGGAGAAAGTTTGTGAACGATCGGCCCGGCGACGAAGCGCAGCGCCATCATGATCGCAGAAGTGTAAACCAGCACCCACGCGGCGTTGTAGCCAGCAGTCTTCATCGGCGCTTCCATCAGCGAACTAATCCAGCCATCAGTGCCAATTTCAGTCGTCGCCAGCGGCATCATGATGATGATGAGAAACGCGAGGAACGGGCGGCCAAAGGATTTGGTGAGGATGGCGAACAGGCCAGCAACCCCAGCCGTCAGAATCCAACTCACATTGTGCGACCAGCCGAAGACTTGGCCGAGTTGCGCGAACACCAGCCCGAAACCCACGAACGCGCCGAACACGCCGAGTTCCTTGAGCATGTCCACGTAGCCGACGCCGGCTTGCTCGCGTTCGCTCTTCGGAAACGTGAGGCCGATCAGCATCACGAAGAAAATCACTGCCGGCACGAGAATCAGACCGAGCGTGATACGCCAGTCAGTATTCGTTGCCAGTCCGATGGTGCACAGCCCGCCCAGCACCAAGCCGCCCGGCCAGCCGGCGTGCAGCATGTTCAACCATTTCACCTTGTCCTTGTTGAACATCGTGGCGACGACGGGGTTGATGTAGGCCTCCACCGTTCCGTTGCCGAGCCCGAGAATGATACTGCCCCAGTAGAGCAGTTGGTAACCCTTTTTCTGCGCCGCCACGAGCGCTTCGCCGCTGGCGCCGTGAATCGTTCCGTAGGCCGCAATGGCCAGGCCGGTGTAAATGAGGTAGCACGCGAATGAAAAAATCATCGCCACCTTGTAGCCGATGCGATCAATGAACAGGCTGAAGAGAATGATGCTCACGCCGAACGGCCAGATGCCAGCGCCCTGGAGTTCGCCGACGGTGACCTTGTCGAGGCCGAAGTCCGTGACGAACTGGCCGCCGCACAGAATCATGCGGCTGATGAAGGCGTAGCTGGTGGTGATGAGGGCGATGAAACAGCCCCAGAACAGGATTTTGTCGTGCTTGTTGTTCATGCTGATTGGGCGGCATGACACCGGTTGCGCGCCCAAGTGTCAACGGGAATTTCTGCCGCGCACCTTCAACGCGCTTCGACCGGCGCGACTGGATGCGAAGTTTCAGCGGCAGCGACCGCGGCGAGTTCGGCGCGGAGGGATTTGCGCCGGGCGTCGAGCGTGTTGAGTTTCTCGATGTATTCCCGCGTAACGACTCGCGGCGAGAGGAACGCGCTCTTGTTGACCGTCAGACTCATCGTCGTGCTTTCGCGGCGGTCCAGATAGCTGTGCAGGACGGTGCGATACTCGTCCACCAACGGCGTGATCGCCGGCGCGACGCGGAGGCGGGCCAACTCTAGTTCGCGAAGTTTGGCCGTGATGACATTCTTCTGCTGTGAATAGTTCCAATCGCTCAGGATTGTTTGCAGGGAAACAGCATCGCGCTCGGGCAGGTTGCGCGAAGACTTGCGCACCTCCACGGATGTGAGCAGCAACGCGTCCAGCTTTTCGCAGCTTTCGCCCGCTGTCCAGACCTCGCCCGGATCGCGACCCGCGAAATGAACGAGTTGCAGACTCCACCATTTCTCCAGATCAATCGGTTTGGCAAACTCCGTGTCATAGACGCGATAGAATGCCGTCTGCCAGTTGTAAAATTGCGGGAGCGTGTCGAGGAACGCGCAAAGCCGGTGCTTGCCGTCCTTCAACCCCAACAGTTCCTTCACGAACACTTGCGCGCTGAAGAAATAAACCGAGTCATCCGCGCCGGAGAGTTGTTCCTCCGTGGGCCAACTCAGTTGCTCGACCGTGAGCAGGCGATGCGCGCGCAGCGATTGTCGCGCGGCGGCGAGCGGATCATTCCGGCGCGCGCGGCCCGCTGCCGGTTGCGCGACCTGAAACCGCAGCCCGTGTGCGGCGAGCCGGGGCGGCGGCAACATGAGTTCGCTCTCGCGCGTGGCGAGCAGATGTTGCGTGAGGCCCTCGGAGAGCCACGCGGGAATTTCGATCGAACGCTCGCGTACGTTCTGGTTGCAATGTTCCAGCAGGATCGCGTTCACGAGCGCACGAACCAACTGCCGCCGCTCGATGACGTTCGGCAACGTCAGCCGGTAAACCCAGCCGTCGCGGTAACGTTCGGAAAAGATGGTGACGGTTTCGCCGGCGGATTCCGCGGGCTTGAGCGAGAGATAAATTTTGTCGCGCCACTGCCCGGTCAATCCCGTCTCGGCGGAAACGGCCTGGCGCACGCGGTCGGCGATGACGGCGAGCAGCGTGGATTCAAGTTCGAGGAACTGCCGCCCCTCCAGCGAATCGGGCGAGAACATGGCGGACGCAGTCGGCCCGCGCGCCTGCGTC
>SCTL01000668.1 GCA_004297495.1 Verrucomicrobiota bacterium | reverse complement strand
ATTCCCTCCGCTAACGAATGAAACGCCCCCTGACAACTCTGCTCGGCGCACTCCTGATCTGCGGCGGATTGTTTGCCGCCGCGTATTTCGTGAGCCGGCAGGTGTGCGCCGGCTGTTGCCAGAATGCCAAGGACGACCTCGCGTGGCTGCGACAGGAGTTTCATCTGAGCGACGGCGAGATGGCGCGCGTCCGAACCTTGCACGAAGGCTATTTGCCCAAATGCGCCGAGATGTGCGAAGAAATTGCCGCCAAGAAGCGCGAGTTGCAAACGGCGCTCACCGGCAGCACCAACGTCACGGCTGAAGCAACCCGGATGATTTCGGAACTGGCCGCACTGCGGGCGCAATGTCAGACGCAGATGCTCGAACACTTTGCCGAAGTCAGCCGCGCCATGCCGGCGGAGCAAGGCAAACGTTACCTCGCCGAAATGCAGCGACTCACGCTGGGCACGCATGAACAGATCGAGCAATCCATGTCCGACTCCGCCGACCATGCGCACGGAGAACACTGAAGCGGACGCGCTGGACCGCGCGGATATGGCGCGGCTCGCCGCCGGCCACGACCCCGCGCTCAACGATCTCATGGAGCGACACGCGACACCCGTGTTTCATTTTCTCTGCCGCATGCTCGGGAACGAGGAGGACGCAAGTGATCTGGCGCAGGAGACTTTCGTGCGCGTCTTTCGGGCGCGGGAAAGTTTCAGGACGAGCGAAAGATTCTCGACCTGGCTTTACACAATCGCCGCCAATTTAGCGCGCAATCAATTCCGTTGGCGCGCGCGGCATCCAAACATATCGCTCGAAGCTGAAACTGATTCCACCGGCGACAGCCTCTCCACAACTCTGCCTTCGTCGAAACCAAATCCGAGCGAAGCGGCCCACGCCAGCGAGCGCGCCGCCGCCGTGCGAGCCGCCGTGAAGGCGCTGCCGGATGAAATGCGCGAAGCGATTGTGCTTTGTGAGTGGGAAGAATTGAGCATGGTCGAAGCCGCCACCGTTGCCGGCACAACACCGAAAGCCATTGAATCCCGCCTTTACCGTGCACGCCAAACTCTGCGCGAACGGCTCAAAGGCTGGCTCTGATCGCACGCGAGGGGGAGTCAGCGCGCGAACCAGTTCAGAACTGAGTGTCTCCCGGCTTTCTGGCTTTGCGCAATTGCCGCGGTGATGAACTTCTTTGATTTCTCCACCGCCAGTCCGATTGCAAAGCCGCGGGCCAGATGCGCCGTGATCGCTGCGGCGTAAGTGCAACCCGTGCCATGCGTCGAAACGCCGCGCACGCGGGGCGAGGACAGCACGCGCAGATTTGTGCCGTCGAAGAAAACGTCCGAGGCTTTGCGCGCGTCCGGCAAATGCCCGCCTTTGACCAGCGCGGCGCAGCCGAAGCGTTCATAGATTTCTCGCGCGGCATCTGAGAGCAAGTCGAGCCGGCGCAGTTTTCGCCCGACGAGAATCTCCGCTTCATCCAGGTTCGGTGTGACGAGCGCGGCGAGCGGCAGCAGTCGTTGCTTCAAGACGCGAAGCGCTGAAGGTTTCAGTAGCATCGCGCCACTCGTCGCGACGACGACCGGATCAACCACGAGCGCCGGGCGTTTACCGGCGGAAAAAAAGTCGGCGACTTCGTTGATGATTTCCGTGGAGAACAACATCCCCGTCTTTACCGCCGCCGGCCGCAACTCGGCAAACACCGCTTCGATTTGCGCCCGGACGATTTCCGCGCGGATCGGTTGGATGGCGGTGACTCGCCGCGGGTTCTGCGCGGTGACGCAGGTGATCGCGCTCGTGCCGTGGCAGCCGAGCGCGGCGAAGGTTTTCAAATCCGCCTGAATGCCCGCACCGCCGCCGCTGTCCGAGCCGGCGATGGTGAGAGCGATGGGAAGTTGTTTCATCTTCATCTCGTTCTGCTCGTCAGTCTTGATCTTGGAAGAACGAGATTAAGATCAGGTCAAGCTCAGGACGAGGAGAAACGAGTCAGCGTTTGACGGTCGCGTGTTCGCGCAGCCAGATGAGATCCTGACCGGGCGTGAAAGCGAAATTCTCGTGCGTGACGAACGGTGTGTGCGCCATCTCCAGCGTGTAACTGTCGCGCCAGCGGTGATACTCGACGTGACCGTCGGCGAAGGAGAGGTTGGCGCCGTTATCATGTTCGGTGGAGGGAAAGTGGTAGAAAGAGTACCGCATGTCCACCGCGAAGGCTGAGTGACAAACCCAGTTCGGCGCCGTGTCCACGAACTGGAGCAAGTTCGCTGGAGTAGCGACCGCAACATCCGAACCCAACGTAAAGTTCACGTAGGTCGGGCTGAGATAGAAATCACCGCCGCCGGCCGGCGCCACCCAATTGAGAAAAGCGTTGAGCGCGTAGCTGCGGATTTTCGGCTTGTCGAAGAACATGCTTTTGTCGGCGGGACATTTGTAGATGGCGGCGGTTTTCAGGTAGCTGGCGAACGCGGCGTAATCCTCATTCATCAGGTACTTGGGATCAACCAAGACGTCTTGATCCGCCGGGTCAACACGATGCGTTGCTCCCA
>SCTL01000667.1 GCA_004297495.1 Verrucomicrobiota bacterium | reverse complement strand
GCAGAGTCGTTCGACGTTGCGTCCACAAAACGAAACGGCAGCGCGACGGGATTGGTTGTGAGCAGCGAGATCCAGTCGGTGAGATTGGTCGAGGTTTGAATCGTGTAACCGACGCCGGCATCGCCGCTGACCAGCAGGCTCCGGGAGCCGTTGGTCAAGGTCAGGTTGCTCAGAGTCGGACGCGCATAGGCGGTGACCGCGATGCTGACTGTGTTGGTCGCGTGGAAACCGCCGAAGCTGCCAACCGTGTGAGTGGCGAGGCTGGAGATTTCCGACGCACTCAACGCGTTCGTGAAAAGGACGAGGTCATCGAGGCGGCCGTTGAACCAGCGATCAATCGCGGAAGTTGTGGAATTGTGACCGCCGAAAACGACGGGTTGGAGTTGCTGCAAAACCCACGCGACGTTCGTCGTCGGGCCGAACTGCGCGCCATCGAGGTAGGCGCGAAGCAGGCCGGTGTTGGTGTTCGTGCGCTGGAACACGAGCGCGGCGTGATGCCATTGACCCGCGGTGGCCGTGGCCGCGGAGGAAAAATCCACGTCCAACACGTTGTTCGTGTTGTAGTGTTGCAGACGGAGCGTTGAGCTTTGGTTCGGGCAATCGAGCTGCAGTTCGTCGCCTCCGCCACCGAAACCGTTGTCCGCGCCAACATAGAACAAAAAATCATGGTCGGTCGTTGCCGTGCGCTGAAACCAACCGGCGAATGTCCAGTCGCTGTCACTCAAATTGAATTGCGTGGGAATCAGGCGTGAGAGACACGCTGCGCCGGATGTGCCCGATTGAGTCAACTCCAACGAGGCCGAATTAAACGCAGGGGAAAAGATATTCGTGCTGTAGGCGAATGCGCCTGAACCGATGGCCAGCAACGTGCCGTCACGACCGTTGCCGGAATCATCCGTTACGATGCCGTCAGTCGTGTTATCAGGCGGCTCGAAGCTGTAGTGTAGATAAGTTCTTGGGTCCTCGCCCATGTCAGTGACTGTGTATGTGTAGCTGGCCGTGCCGACGAAGTTGGTTGCGGGCGTGAAGCGGGCGGTGTGGCCGTCAGGCAGCAGCGCCACCGAACCGTTGGTTGCCTCGCTCACACTAAAAAGGCATTTGGCCGACGGCGTTTCAAAATCGTTTGCTACAGTCCAGAGGTTGAAATCAACAAGGGCGTTTTCCCGGGTCGAAGCATTTCCTGGGACGGCTGTGGGCGGATTGTTGGTGTAAGAAGGAAGCGTGGATGCTTCGGCATAAGAGCTCGCAAGCAAAAGTTGGTCGAAATACATGGTATGCCCGTTATTCGCGTCGGGTTGATAGATTCCGTTTTTTATGTCGAGTCCGTCGTACGCGTTGGTGACGAGGCTTGGGTCGTAGCCAATGTTCCCGGTCCAATTGACCTGCTGCGTGCCATTGATCCACAGTTTGATGTTCCCGTTTCCGTTCGTGTAACGGGGCGACAGGTAAACCACCACCGCGTACCACGTGTCCGGTTGAATCATCTGACTGCTCCAGAGCTTGGTGTCCGAAACCGCGGAGTCCGGCCCGTTGGTCGTGTTGCGGATGTACAATCCGATCGTGTAGGGCGACGAACTATTAGCGGTCAATTTCAAGCTTGCCGGTGGACCCCACGGTGAGCCCTGCCAGGCCTGCCAGAAAAGCATCGAACTTCCAAATGAACTTGCCGGCGACGCCAGCTTGAACGCGAAGCCGGAATAGCGCGCATTGTCGAAATGCAGACCGTCCGGGTCGGAGGCGTGAGCGATTGTGTATTCGAACCTTTCCTTTTCGCCGCTGTTGTCCGTGGGAACTTGAATTCCAATCGAATAAGCACCCGAGAAGTGTTGCGTTGATGAAATCCATGGCTTGGATGGCGAACCTGAAATCACAGTCTGGAAGGTTCGGCTATTTTCCGAAGCTGACCAGTCGGGATTGATGGCTGTGTTATCGCCCGTCAAAATTCTGTAAACCGTCGCCGATGACTCGCTCGCGGCGAACAACGCAAACGCCACAAGCAAAGCGAAGGCGTTAACTTTCATGTTTGCGTTGATTGCTGCGCTGATCGGCCACGATTATCGGCGCGCCTCCCATTTCGTCGCGACTTCCAGCGTCACAGTCATTTGGCGGACTGGATCGCCGGTGGAAAGGTCTATAGGCAACGCGGCATTGGGTTTTAGTTCGACGGTGAAATGTTGAGTGGAGGCTTCGTATTGAACCAAACCGACCCAACCGGATTGCGCCGTTGCCTTCGGAGCCGTTGCGGCGTAACCGTGAAGCTGGACGGATTTTTCAACCTCCGCGAAGACCACCTTCAACGTCAGCTTGTCGCGTTCGTCCTGGAGCGACGCGATGCGCTGCTTGCCGGTGGAAACGAACTTACCGTTGTCACCGAGGAGCGCAATCCCACTTTTACCGACTGGCGCTACGACGTAAAAAGCGGTGGCACCTTTGCCCAGTTTCGCGGAGAAAGTTGCGTTGCTTTCCATGCGCCGCGATGTGCCGGCGAAATAATCGTAAACGTAAACCGGCCCGGTCAGCCCCAGCTCGCCGGGACTGAAGCGGAGTTCTCCGGCTGGCGCCTTGGGCCGGGTAAAGGCAAACACGTACGCGGTTTTGACTCCGTCGTGGTCGGTGTAGGTGCTGGCGATCAGAGGTGAATCGGTTTGTCGCGCGTCGGCGATGTAGCTTTGGTCCAGCGGCATGATGGGCACATCGGGTTTGACGATCACTCCGTCGGCGCGAACGGCGCGAAAAAGATTCGTCTTGCTCTCACGACCGATGGCGTCGCCAACGCCGACCGGACCCGCGGAGAGCGTGCATAACAGTAAATCATCTGTGTCAGTGCTGTTGAAGACATCCGCCCAGGGCCAGATGCCCATCGAGGTCGCCAGACGCGACGTGTAGAGAAAATTGTTCCAGCGCGGCGGGCTGAAGCGGTCGGTGGCAGTCCGGATTGTCGT
>SCTL01000666.1 GCA_004297495.1 Verrucomicrobiota bacterium | reverse complement strand
GCGAGCGTGGCCAGGCCGCGCGGCGGCAGATGCGGCTCGCGCGCGGCGAGCACGGCCCGCGCTTTTTCGTCCACCCGCTCCCGCTGCTCCGCACTCGCCTCCGGCCAGGGGAAATTGTTGTAAACGATCTTATTTGAATAGTTGTAACGCGATTCCAATCGTCCGCAGACTTGTCGCATCCATGCCATGTGCATCTCCGAACGAACCAAGGCGGGTCTCGCGGTGGCGCGTTCGCGCGGCGTGGTCCTGGGAAATCCGCATCCGGCGAAAGCCTTGAGCAAGGCACGCCGCGCGATTCAGCGGCGCAAATTGGAATTCGCCGAGTCCGCGCTCAAAAACATTCGCGAGATTCAAGGCACGGGGATTGTCAGCTTGAATCGCATCGCCGACTGCCTGAACAGACGCGGCGAGCCGACGCGACGCGGCGGCAAATGGACGGCCACCGCGGTGAAGCGAGTGCTCGCGGCCGTGTCGCCGTCGCGAATGTCGCGTACATTCGGAATGGAACTTTCTTCGCCCGACCAGATGTCTCCATAGATTCAACAGCGCAGGCGCTCAGAAAAGTTGCCGTAAATTTTTTTTGAGAATCGCTTTCCTTTGTTGCGTGTGAACGTCGAGTCAGATTTCCTATGCACTGGCAAGACTGGTCAGGATGATAGTGGCGAGAAGGAAGGGTAGGCCGGTGGGAACGGGTTTCGGTGTCGGTCGCCGTAATTTAGGCGGAACACGAACTGAAGCCGACGCAATCGCGTGCGTGACGGACTGGCTGAACTCCCTGGATCGTAGAACTCATCCGGGCTGAAAACAGGACACTGTTTTGAAATGGGGCAAAACGCCCCGCCTCCGCACAAAATTCCCGCCTCCCCCTCCGCGTGGCACAAAGCCCGCTGGTTGTCTCCGGATGCTTCCACGGATGGTTCCGCGGCAGCCAAAGGAGTTTCGTCACCGCCAACTGCCCGGCTGTTTGTGTATGCGTAAAAAAGTATTTATCGCCCTCGCGGCGGTCACGATCGCGACCTTCGTGACCTTGTGGATTTTCACTGGCGCTCCCGCCCGAAGCAACCCTCCGGCTCCGACCGCTGCCGCGCGGCCCTCACCCACCGCGCCAGTCGTCGCTCCGATTCCAACGGCGACACCAAACTTTGCGGCGGCACAAACTGCTTCGCCGCTGTTTCGCACCCGCGCGATGGTCTGGGCCGAGCCTGTTCCCGAGTCAGCGTTCGCGCGTTTCAAGGACTGGACGCAACGTTATCTTTCCATCGAGCCAGCCAGCCGCGCGGGCCTGGTCGCAGAAGGCATTGAACTTGCCACTGCCCGCCGCGCCGCGCTGAAGGAATTGATCAAGACCGATCCGGAACGCGCGCTGCAACTGGCCGTGCCCTCGGGCGTGCGCAAACAACTGCCCGCGGAGATCACTTCATTGCTGGAAAATTCCGTGAGCACTTACGGCAAACTCGCCGTGCTCGGCGTGCTGGCTGAACCCGGCCACGAATCGGAGAACGCCCCGAATATCCGTACCGCCACAATTGACGGGCACGCATATCAGGCGTTCACCTACGGCAATTCGCTCGGCGTGCCGACGCGCAATCGCATCGCGCTGAATGGCATCACGGTGGACGACGTTTTTGCGTGGAGCGAGAACGCGCTGCGGATTCTCGACGCCGACGAAGCCGCCGCTGCTTTCGCCGCCAAGTCTGATCCGATTTGCTCCGTAACCTCGCAGCCCGCATCGGCGACACAGCAGCAAGTCGCTGGCGAACTCGCAGGCGAAATTGTTTTCTTCTGTCGTCCCGAACACGCGCTCGAAACCAACGACAAAATCGTCGCCGCGGCGGATGGCCCGCCTTCGCCGGATGGCAGCAGCGATCCGCAAGCTTCGACGTGGACCGAAGGCGAGAAGAAACTGCTGATCATCCGCGTGGATTTTCCCGATTTGACCGGCGTCAACCTGACTGACATCGGCGCGGTGTCGCTAATCAACAACCTGAACGCGTTTTACAGCGAGATGTCCTTTGGCCGCGCGAGTTTCGCTTCGAACTCGCTTGGCTCGGACTTCACGCCGGTGTTGCGGATGCCGCAGCCGGGCGCGTATTACGGCACGAACGATTACTACAACCAGCTTCGCACCGACGCGCGCAACGCCGCCACCGCCGCGGGCTACACGCTGGCGAACTACAATCTCGACGTGATCTGCTTCGGCGCGGTGAGCGGCTGGACGTGGGCGGGTCTCGGCTACGTCGGCGCGTCCGGCGCGTGGTTGCGGAACAGTTTCAGCACCGGCGTTGCAGGCCATGAACTGGGCCACAATTACGGGTTGAACCACGCGAATTACTGGGACACCGGCGGTGCGAGCATCTTCGGCCCGGGCACGAGCGTGGAGTACGGCGACAGTTTCGACACCATGGGCTCGGCCAGCGCGGGCAATAATCATTTCAACGCGCGTAACAAGGCTTACTTGAACTGGCTGACCACAAATGAAATCGTCACCGCCACGAGCAACGGCACGTATCGCATCGCCTGTCACGACAACACCAACTCCACCGGCTTGCGCGGATTGAAGATCGTCAAGAGCGGCACGACGAATTACTGGGTCGAGTTCCGCCAGAAGTTCACGAGCAACAAATGGCTGATGAGCGGCGCGGGCCTGCGCTGGGGCGCGTCCGGCAACAACAAGAGTCAATTGCTCGACTTCACGCCGGGCACAAGTGACGCAAAGAATGATTCCGCCATCGTCATCGGTCGCACTTACTCGGACTCAGCATCGGGAATCCACATCACACCCGTGGGCAAAGGCGGCACCACGCCCGAGTCACTGGATGTCGTCGTGAATCTCGGGTCGTTCGCCGGAAACCATTCGCCGACACTCGACCTCACCGTGAGCGCCACCAACGTGGTCACGGGCGCCGGCGTGACGTTCGCCGCCAACGCGACCGACGCCGACGGCGATCCGCTGGCCTACTATTGGGAGTTCGGCGAATCTTCCTCCTATTCCTTTGGCACGAACAGTCCCACCGCTGGCAAAAGCTGGACGACTGCGGGTGATTACCTCGTGCGCTGCGTGGTCAGCGACATGAAAGGCGGCGTGGCGAGCAAATGGGTGATCGTGCGCGTGGGTTCGCCCACGACTTATCGCATCACCGGCAATATCACGGACGGGAGCGCGCCCGTGGAAGGCGTGCGCGCGTCGGTGACTTCCGCGCGCCTGGGCTACACGGACAGCGACGGCAATTACGCCATCGTCGGTCTGCCCGCCGGCGCTTACACGGTGAGCGGCACGTTGTATGGTTTCGCTTTCACACCCAGCAATTTCACCAACACCGTCAGCGTCGGGCCGGATCAAACGGATAAAAATCTCCTCGCCACTCCGGTGAGTACGTCCGCGCCGACGATCACGACGCAGCCCGTGGGTCAAACGGTGAATCCCGGCGCGTCCGTCACCTTCAGCGTGGTCGCCAGCGGCGCGACCCCGCTCTCGTATCAATGGCGCTTCAACGGCGCGAACATTTCCGGCGCAACTTCGAGCAGCTACACGAAGTCCAACGTGCAAGCCACGAACGCGGGAAATTACTCCGTCGTGGTCAGCAATCTCTACGGCACCGCCACCAGCGCGAACGCCGTGTTGTCGGTCAACACGCCTCCGGTCATCACCACGCCGCCCGCAAGTCAGACGGTCATTGGCGGCAGCACCGCCACGTTCACGGTCACGGCCACCGGCACCGTGCCGCTCGCGTATCAATGGCGCTGCAACGGCACGAACATTCCCGGCGCGAATTTGAGCAGCTACGCGCGCGTCAACGCGCAGGCCGCGGACGCGGGAAATTATCTCGTCGTCGTCACCAACAGTCTTGGCTCGGTCACGAGTGCGGTGGCAACGCTCACGGTCAATTACACGCTCACAGTCACAGCCGGCAGCGGCGGCACCGTGGCAAAATTGCCGGATCAAACCAGTTACGCGCCGAACTCGCTCGTCACCGTCACAGCCGCTTCGACTTCCTCGTTCCCCTTCAGCGGTTGGACTGGTGATGCGAGCGGAACAAACAACCCGTTGATCGTGAGTATCACGACGAACCTGAACTTCACCGCTAATTTCGCTTCGCCCGTGCCCGATTTGATCGTGGACAATCCGCAGGCCGCGTTCACCGGTACCTGGGCTACCGACACCGCTGCGTCGGACAAATACGGCGCGGACGATCGCACCGCTGCGTCCGTCAGCGGCAGCGCCACGGCCACGGCCACGTTCACGCCGACACTCGGCACGGCGGGCACGTATGATTTGTATCTTTGGTTTCCCACGATCACACGCGGAGGGTCGGCGGTGCCGTGTTTGATTTCCGGCAGCCTCACGAACTTCACGTTGAACCTGAACGAAACCTCCGGCAGCGGCGGCTGGCAATTGCTCGCCAGCGGCGTGCAGTTCAATGCCGGCACGAACGGCTACGTCCGCATCGCCAACAACGCCGGCGCCGGCAACAAGAACGTCGCCGCCGACGCGGTGCGCTGGAGTTATTCCACCAACCAACTCTTCGTGCCGCCGGCCATCGTGGCGCAGCCGCAATCGCAGCGCGTGCTCGAAGGCAGCAGCGTGCAATTCAACGTCGGCGTCTCGGGCAGTTCGCCGCGCACCTGCCAGTGGCGGTTGAACTCAGCGGCGATCACGGGTGCCATCACCGAAAGCTTCACGCTCAGCAACGTCCTCGCCGCGCAGGCGGGTCTCTACGACGTGACCATCAACAACAGCGGCGGCAGCGTAACCAGCGCGCCGGCAAGTCTGGTGGTCAGCGTGCGACCGTTGCTGAATCCGGTGCTGCAATTTTCCAACGGCACGCCGCGCTTCACGTTGAGCGGCACGGCCGGCGATCTCTACACGATTCAGACGTCCTCGAACTTGTCGCAATGGAGTGATGCCTTGAGTGTGAGCAATCAGAACGGCAGCGTGCTGTTCCAAGACTCGCAAGGATTGGGCAAGCCCGCGCGCTTCTATCGCGCGCGGCTCGGGCCGTGAGCGCCCGGGGCAATCTGAAATTCGTGGTTCTGAAAGGGCTGTAAGCCGAATTCTGTCTGCAACTCTTGCGAGCCGGAGAGAATCATTTGTCTGAGCAGCCATACCCGAAACCTGTCCCGCTTTCACGGGGCGCGGAGCGGGCCGCTCCTCGGTTTCCTATTTGGCCTTGCACCTGATGGGGTTTTCCGTGCCGCGTCGCTTGCGCTTCGCGCGGTGGGCTCTTACCCCACCTTTTCACCCTTACCATCGGCCCGAACGAGCACCGATGGCGGTATCTTCTCTGTGGCACTTTCCGTCGGGACGACTCGCGCCGTCACCGCCCGCGTGTATCTCAACCAGCGAAGGCTGAGTTACGCGGCATCACGCCCTATGGAGTTCGGACTTTCCTCCCTCCCGAAGGAGAGCGATTCTCCGCCCTTCCAGAACCGCTGGGAGATTACTCTGAAATCACGAACGAGGCAAGTTGCGGAGTCTCTCAACTCTCAACCTTCAACTCTCAACTCCGCATCACTCCGTCGCCGCCAGATTCATGTCCCGCGTGTAATAAAGAATCCGGCTGCAATTGCTGCACGTGATCACCTCTTGTTCCGCGCGACAACTCAACAAAATCTGCGCCGGCAACTTCATGTGACAACCGCCGCACACGCCGTGTTCGATGCCCACGATCACGTTGCCGCCTTTGCTCTTGAACAACCGCTCGTACCGCACGCGCGCGCCCTCCTCCACCGCCGCCGCCAGTTGCTCGCGATTGCTCTCCAGTTCGGCCAGTTCCTTCCGCAAATTTTCCTCGCGCTGGTTCAACTGCGCCACTTGATCCGCGACCAACTTCTTCGCCGCCTCGGCTTCGCGCGACTGCCGGGCCATTTCCTTCTGCGCCGCCTCCGCGCGCTCCATCAATTCGATCTCCTGGTCCTCGATCTTCGCGATGTCCGCCTTGCACGTCTCGATCTCGTGCGCCAGCGCCTTGTATTCCTCGTTCTTGCGCGTCTGGAGTTGCTGGTTCGCGTAACGCTCGATCTGCGATTTTTTCGCCTCCACGTCCAGTTCGAGCCGTTTGCGGTCCGATTCAATCTGCCGCACCAGTTGCTTGGTCGCTTCGAGTCCGGTCACCGCGCCGGCTTCCTTGGCCTTGAACATCCGTCGCTCGGGCTCAATGTTCCCAAGCTCGGCGCGCACCCGTTGCAAATTCCGGTCGCGCTCCTGTAAAATCAGCAGCTTCTCAATCGTGTCCAGCATTGTTCGATACTTTCGTTGATGCTCCGCAGGCTACGGACAGACCCGCGACAAGTCAACGCGCGCGATGCCCTTGCCCGAATCTCCGGCAACTTCATCGCCCCGAAAATTCGGACTGAAACCAAAAAGATGCAACCAGAAGATTGACAAAACGCCGCTGGATTCCGATGCTACGCGTCCGTTTGGTGGCCTCGGTAGCTCAGTTGGTAGAGCAGTTGACTCTTAATCAATTGGTCCAAGGTTCGAGTCCTTGCCGGGGCACCAACTCTTCTCCCTCAGCCCGTGGAAACATTCAACATCGAACTTCCAACAACCAATGCAGATTGAACGGCAGGCATTGGATGTTCGATCTTGAATGTTGAATGTTGAATGTTCCTTCCTGAAAAAAACCTCCCGTCGCTCTTTGCTTTCCCCTCGCGCCGTTTCTCCGTTAGCATTTCCGCCGATGAAAAAATTGGGAACCGTTTATCTCGTCGGCGCCGGCCCGGGCGACGCCGGCTTGCTTACCCTGCGCGGCGCGGAATTGCTCCAGCGCGCCGATGTGGTGATTTACGATTTGCTGGCGAACCCCGACCTGCTCCGCTTCGCGCCGACAACGGCTGAATTTATCTCGCGTGGCAAACGGCAGGACGTTTCGCAGGAAGAACTGAACCAGTTGATGATCGCCAAAGCGCGCGAAGGCAAATGCGTCGTCCGGCTCAAGGGCGGCGATCCTTACATCTTCGGTCGCGGCGGCGAAGAAGCCGAAGCGCTCGCGGCGGCAAGAATTCCCTTCGAGGTCGTTCCCGGCGTTTCGTCCATCAGCGCCGTGCCGAACTACGCCGGCATTCCGCTCACGCACCGAGATCACACCTCGAACTTCACCGTCTTCACCGGCCATGAAGGCGAAGGCAAAACCACCAGCAGCCTCGACTTCGACCAGATCGCCCGCACCACCGGCACGAAAGTCATCTTGATGGGCGTCACGCATCTGCACGAACTCACGCAGGCCCTGCTCGCGCGCGGCGTGTCGCGCGAAATACCCGTGGCCATCATCGAGCGCGGCACGACCGGTCGCCAACGTTCCTTCGCCGGCACGCTCGGCACGATTGAGCAACTCGCGCAAAAGCAAAACATCCGCCCGCCCGCCATCACGATCATCGGCGACGTCGTGAAACTGCGCGACAAACTGAACTGGTTCGAGCGTCGCCCGCTTTTCGGCCAGCGCATCGTCGTCACCCGCGCGCGCGCGCAGGCGGACGAGCTGGCGCGGCCTTTGCGCGAACTCGGCGCGGAAGTCATCGAGATTCCCTGCATCAAAATCGGCCCGCCCAGTCAGCACGAAAGCTTCAAGGACGCGTTGCTCGAATTGGGCACGTACGAGTGGCTCGTCTTCACCAGCCCGAACGGCGTGAAGGCGTTCTTCGACGTTTTCTTCCGCGCGCATCACGACCTGCGCGACATCGGCGGCGCGCGCATTGCCGCCGTCGGCCCGGGCACGGCGGCCAAGCTGCGCGAGTTGCATCTGCAAGTGGACTTGATGCCCGAGGAAGCCATCGGCAAAAAAATCGCCGGCGCGTTCAAGAAATATCAGAACATCGAGAACGTGAAGATGTGCCTCTTCCGCGCCGAGTTCGCGAATCCCGATCTGCCGCAGGCGCTCGAAGAACTCGGCGCGATTGTGGACGACATTCCGGTTTATCGCACCGTTGATGGCGAACCTAACGCCGCCGTGGACGCGCGCCTGCTTGAAACCAGTGCCGACTGGATCACGTTCACCAGCGGCTCAACGGTGGAAAATTTTCACGCGCGTTTCAATCTGCCGGCGCTGTTGAAAAAATTTCCGCAAACCAAACTCGCCAGCATCGGCCCGGAAACCACGAAAGCTCTCACCGCTTTGCAACTCACGCCCGCCATCGAAGCAAAGGAGCACACGATGGAGGGTTTGGTGGCGAGTGTTCTGAAAGCCGGCAAACAGTGAGCAGAGCGCGAGCTTGGTTGTCAAAGAATAGTGAAAACGTTGCTGCTTCTCGCTGTTTGCATCGCTGCGCTTGTCGCGTTGATTCTCTGTTATCATTGGGACTCGGCTAGAAACCACGGATTCACTTTCGGTTACTACGGCCAATTCAACACGGTCAGCAATGCGCTCGCTTCATTGGAAAATGTTCGCATCCAAACCGCATGGCATAATGCCGACGTGACCCTGGAAGAATTCGGCTTTGATATCGCCACTTCTCAGGGGCAAACTATCAAAATTGTGTTCGGAGAGAATTCGCCCATTCGAAAACTTTCCGGGCAAGACCTCCGCACGGCGCTCTCAAATGAAATCGTCATGGCGCTGTCCACGCAAACAAACAGCCCGTGACGCCTAAAGCGTCCGTCACAAGTTCTGAATCACAACCCCACGAACTTCAGCCCAAACCGAATCCACAGCGGAATCGTCACCAAGCCCACGACCGA
>SCTL01000665.1 GCA_004297495.1 Verrucomicrobiota bacterium | reverse complement strand
GTGCCGACCGATGGCAGCCGCATGACCGCTGCGGATGGCGACGGCGTTTCCTGCGCGCTGTGTCATCGCATGGTGGATCCGGTTTACAAAAGCGGAGTCAGTCCGACGAACGATCTCGCCATTCTCGCCGCGCTGAGTTTTCCGGGAACGAACTACGGCAACGGCATGTTCGTGATTGATTCCACCGGCACCCGGCGCGGGCCGTTCACCGACGCGGCGGCGGGACACACGTTCCTCGCGTCACCGTTCCACAGCCGCTCCGAGTTTTGCGGCACGTGTCACGACGTGAGCAATCCTGAGTTTCAAAACGACGGCGCGGGCCACTACAACGCCAACGCGCTCAATACGACCGCGACGAATTTCTCGCCGCACTTCATGGCGCCGGTCGAGCGCACGTTCAGCGAGTGGTCGAACAGTGAATACAATTCAACCAACGGCGTGCTCGCGCCGCAGTTCGCCGGGAACAAACCGGGCGGACGCGTCTCGTCGTGTCAGGATTGTCACATGCGCGATGTCGCGGGCTACGGCTGCAACACCAACCTCAACGCCGGCGTGCCGTGGCGCACAAATCTGCCGCTCCACGACCTGACCGGCGGCAGCACGTGGCTACCCGGCTTGCTCACCAATTTGTTTCCGAGCGATGTGAACGTGACAGCGATCCAGTCCGGCATCGCCCGCGCCACACAGCTTCTGACTAATGCTGCATCGCTTGCGCTCGCTGACGCGGGCAATGAACTCAGGGTCACGGTCACGAACGAATGCGGTCACAAATTGCCGACCGGTTATCCCGAAGGCCGCCGCGTGTGGCTGAACATGAAGTTCTACGACGAGCCGGGCAATCTCCTCGGCGAATCCGGGGCTTACAATTCCACCAACGGCGTGCTCACACGCGACAACAAGGCGAAGATTTACGAAGTGCATCCGGGAATTGAAACGAATCTTGCGGCGGCGCTCGGACTGTTGCCCGGCCCGTCACTGCATTTCGTGCTGAACAATCAAACCTACGAAGACAACCGCATCCCGCCGCGCGGATTCACCAACGCGAACTTCGCCGCTTTCGGTGGGTCTCCTGTCGGACACAGCTACGCCGACGGACAGTATTGGGACGATTCACTTTACACGCTGCCCGCCGGCGCCACGCGAGCAGAGGTGAAACTTTATTACCAAAGCACGAGCAAGGAGTTCGTGGAATTCCTGCGCGATGAAAACCGCACGACCGCGCACGGACAGGCGATCTACGACCTCTGGGCCACGAACGGCATGTGCCCGCCGACGTTGATTGGAGAAAGAACGTGGGTGATCGCCTTCCAGATGACGGCGGCAACCATGACGTTGCAAGGAAAGTTCCGGATGGAATTCCTGGCGCGACCGGGTTTGAACTACACCGTGGAATTCAAGAACTCGCTGGCGGACACGGCTTGGCAAACTTTCTCCGCCAACGGCACGATCATGGCAACGAACACTCTGTGTTCTGTGGAGGATGATTTCAGCGCGAACACCTCTGGCGGCGCGTCGCCCACCGGTCAGCGATACTACCGATTCAGATACAGCGCGCCATGAACCGCGTGGCGGAAAGGAATCGCGGCAGCCTGCGAGGGCTTAACCGCCGATGCCGGCGAATTCCTCCTCGACCTTGAGGTTCTTTCCGAGCAGCACGTAATCGTGCGGCACGGCTTTCATGTCGAGCACGTAATCGTGCAGGCGCATCAGAACGTTGAAGCCGAGTTGTGCGAACACGTGCAACGCGATCTTGCGCTCGCCATTCACTTCCGCTTCCAGTTTCCGCAGGCCACAGTGCCGCGCGATGTTGATGAGTTCAGAGACGAGGACTTTGGAAACATCGCGACCTCGAAATTCGGGGTGCGTCAGCACCGTGATGAGTCCAACGTGCCGCTTCCAACCGCCGCCGCGTTGGTGCAGCGTAGCTTCGCCGATGACTTTGTTCTTATGCAGCATCAGCAGCGGCAGGTTGCGCTCGAAATCCGGCTGGCGGCACCATTGCCGAAACAAAGTCTGGTCGGTGATGGGTTGTTTGATGAAGAGGCGCTCCTCCTCCGGCACGGCCAGAAAGAATTTTTGCAGCTTCACGTCGTCGCGGCGCGAGACCGGCCGCACGGTGCAGCGCGTGCCGTCGCGGAGCGTGACTTCCATCGGATATTTGTCGAGCAGATCAATCAGCAACATGGCGTTGGCCCTTTCTTGCCGATGACTCTAAGGCGAACGAGACGCCGGCGATAACCGCCGGTTGGCGAGAACGCACCGGGATTTGACACAGTGGAACGCGGCGTTCACGCCGCTTCGGCGGATGAAACGCGAGCAGGTCGGGCGTTCCATACGCTGCACTTCACGGACGCTGAAGCGGGCTGAAGCCCGCGCGCCTCAGAACCGCAGATGCTTCACCGTCAGCCCGCGATTGATGAGTTGCTTGAGCGAATCAATCCCGATGCGCAGATGTTTGTCGAGAAATTGCTGAGTCACTTTCGCGTCGCTCGCGGCGGTCTTCACGCCTTCGGGTTGCATCGGTTGATCGGAAACGAGCAGCAATGCGCCGGTGGGAATTTCGTTCGCGAAACCGGTGATGAAAATCGTCGCCGTCTCCATGTCAATGCCGATGCAACGAATCTGGCGGAGATACTTTTTGAATTTGTCGTCGTGCTCCCACACGCGACGGTTCGTCGTGTAAACCGTGCCCGTCCAGTAATCGCGCTTGTGATCGCGGATGGTGGTGGAGATAGCCTTCTGCAAACTGAACGCCGGCAGCGCCGGAACTTCCGGCGGATAATAATCATTCGACGCGCCTTCACCGCGAATCGCCGCGATGGGCAACACGAGATCGCCCAGACCGGCGACATGTTTCACGCCACCGCACTTGCCGAGGAACAGAACCGCCTCGGGCTTGATGGCGCCGAGCAAATCCATGATCGTCGCGGCGCTGGCACTGCCCATGCCGAAGTTGATGATGGTGATGCCGTCGGCGGTGGCGTTGGGCATGGGCTTGTCCGCGCCGCGCACGGGCACGCGATGCCAGCGGGCGAACATCTCGACGTAGTTGTTGAAGTTGACGAGCAGGATGTGCTTGCCGAAGTCCTTGAGCGGTGTGCCGGTGTAGCGGGGAAGCCAGTTGGCAACGATTTCTGGTTTGGTTTTCATGCCGTTGCCGAGACTGTGTCACACAGAATCACGCCAACGGCAAGAACGAACCGCGCTCAATCAATGCTGCGCCACTCAATACCTCGGCACTTTGGAATCAATCTCCTCGCTCCACGCGCTGATGCCGCCTTTGACGCTCTTGAGATATTTGAATCCCTGTTGCCGGAGGAAGTTCAGCG
>SCTL01000664.1 GCA_004297495.1 Verrucomicrobiota bacterium | reverse complement strand
GCGATTCACCAAAGCATTCCGCGATTTGCCGCGCGCGAAGTGGCAGGTGTTTCGCGAGCCAAGCGAAATCAAAGTCGCGTCCGAATGAGGATTGGTTAACCTCTCAGCGTGGCGAAGCCCAACTCCATCGAACTGCCCGGCGTCGAGCCGATCCCGATTCTCTACGAGGATCGCTCGGTGCTGGCCATTGACAAGCCACGCGGCTGGATGCTCGTGCCGTTCTCGTGGCAAAAGACGCAGCGCAACTTGCAGGCCGCCCTCGTGTCTTCGATCGCTGCGGGGGATTTCTGGGCGCGCTCGCGCGGGCTGAAGTTTCTGCGCTTCGTGCACCGGCTCGACGCGGACACGACGGGCGTGATGCTGTTCGCGAAAAGCCAGGGCGCGGTGGAATCGTTTTCGGAACTGTTCGAGAGCCGGCGGATGGAGAAAACCTATCTGGCCGTGGTCAGTGGCGTGCCGAAAGAAACTGAGTGGACTTGCCGCTTGAAGCTGGCTCAAGACCCGCGCCAGATCGGTCGCATTAAAGTGGACGCGAAACTCGGCAAGGAAGCCGAGACCAGTTTCCGCGTGCTCGAAGTTCGCGAGGGCCGGGCGCTGGTGGAGGCGCGACCGTTCACGGGGCGCACGCATCAGATTCGCGTGCATCTTACCGAGTCGGGCCTGCCCATCATCGGCGACGTGCTCTACGGAAAACCGGATCGCGCGGGCCTCGGCCTGCGCGCGGTGGGACTTGCTTTCCAAGACCCGTTCACGCGCAAGCGTGTGGAGATTCGCGCGCCGACGGAAAAGTTTTGTCGTGAGTTTAGGTTTGAAAAATCCGCGGGAGGCGGGACTTAACAGGAGCAAACGGTGGAAATAGAGAGATCAGAATCTCCGTTCCCTCCGTTTGCTCCTGTTCAAACTCAGATGATCGTCTTTCGCAATTTCAGCGCATGCCACAGCGTCGGCACGTTCGCGCGCCATTCCTTCAGCATCACGGTCATGATGATTTCCTCCGTGCAAGCGAGCAGGGTGAGGATCATCGCCACGCGCAACGGCCAGCCCGGGCCGCCGGCGAAGACCACCACCGCACTGATCGCGACACTGCTGGCGGCCGCTTTCGCGCCCAAAGTGTGGTAACTGGTGAGCCGTCGGAATTTCACGAACCCGGCCGCGATCGCCGCGAAATAGAAAACCAAACCGACGATGAGGAACGCGCTTTCTTCACGCAGCACTTCCGGGCGCAACCACCAGGCACAAAACGGAAGCGCGAGTGTGGTGAGCAAGTCGGCCCAGCTATCCAGTTTGGCGCCGAACTCGGAACACTGCTTCAGTTTGCGCGCGAAAAATCCGTCCAGTGCGTCGGTGAGCAGGGAAGCGATGAGCAACGCGAGGAAGATTCTTCCGAAACCGAATCCGGCCAGAGTGAGCAGCACGGGAACGCACAAGAGCCTGAGAGCACTGAGCAGATTCGGCAGCGCGGCCATGCCGCGATTGTGCGGATTGCGCCCGCGCCGTCAATGCGCGACTCGTGAGTTCGCGTCGAGCCTCAGTATTTGACGCCGCAGCCGTAGGATTTGGTTTGCGTCACGGCGGGCTTCCTGCCGGCTTCCAACGCCGTCACCGCTTCACGGACGTAATTGCGCGCGGTGCGCGGGTCGCCATCGGACGCGGCGCGATCATCAATCGCGCCTTGATAAGCGAGCGTGCCGTCCTTCGCGATCACGAACATGTGCGGCGTGGTTTTCATGCCGTAAGCTTTGCCGATGGTGCCGGAGCTGTCGTCGAGCCAGGCGGTCGCCTTGAGGTGTTGCGCGGTCCATTCTTTTTGCGCGGCGTCAATCGAGCGATGGCTGGAATTCTTTGGATTCACCGAATTCACCAGCAACCATACGACGCCCTTCGCCGTCAGCTCGGCCTGCAATTCCTGCATCGCGCCGCTTTTGAAATGATTCGCGCAGTACGGGCAGTCGAGATTGTAGGATTCGAGCACGACGATCTTGCCCTTGTAGTCGGCGAGTTTGTGCGTCTTGCCGAGAATATCGGTGGCGGTGAAGTCCGGCGCGGGCTTCCCGATTTCAGCGGCGGCGAAAACGGTTGCGGCCGCGGCCAGCAAGGTAAAAAGAGTCAGCATTCGTTTCATAATATTTTTCTCATTCGCAGCGAGGCAGTTTGCTCTCACAAAAGGTAAGACCGCACTGTCCGGGAGTTCATTCAAATTTTGAAATCACTGCGACGCTTTGGCGAGTGCGTCCAGCACCAATTGCGGACGCAATACTGGCGGAAGGACAATCGGCTCGGCGCTCGGATTGCGCGGAAAGACGACGACCAGCGGCACGGCATCACGTCCGAACCGATGCAGTTCCTTGCCGATGGTCGCATCTTCGAGCGTGTAGTCGCCGACCAGCGTCGCGGCTTTTACCTCCGCAAGTTTTTCGCGGACTTTCGCCACGTCAATGCTCGTCGTCAGATTGACCTGGCAAGTCAGACACCAATCCGCGGTGAAGTCCACCAGCACGGGCCGGCCTTCGGCGCGCGCTTTGTCCACAGCGGCCTGACTCCAGCGTTCCCACTTGATGCCTTCATTCCGCGTGGCGGCGTAAGTTCCGACCGCTCCCAGCAGCGCCAGACTCAGCAGCGCCGCAACCCCGCGACGACCAGCGCCGCGCTGAACGAACTCGCCCCAAATCCACGCGGCCATTCCCAGCGCGACGAGAAAAATTCCGAACCACAACGACTGGCTCTTGTTGAGATGATTGAGCGAAAGTTTGTAGAGCCAGATCACCGTGGCGAGCATCGGAAAGCCGAGCGCGATTTTGAACCGCTGCATCCACGCGCCGGGTTTGGGAAGGAATTTGAGCAACGCCGGATTCCACGTCAGCACGACGTAAGGCGCGGCCAGCCCGAGCGCAATGAAACAAAACGTGAGCAGGATGACCAGGGGCGGTTGGGTAAACGCGAACCCGACGGCGGAGGCCAGCGCGGGCGCGGTGCAGGGAATCGCGAGCACGGTGGCGAGCACACCGTTGAAGAACGCGCCCGGCGCGCCGCTTTTCCCGGCGAGCGAATCCGCCGCGCTCATCGCGCCGCCGGCCAGCGTGATTTCAAATACGCCAAACAGATTGAGCGCGACGAGTGTGACGAGGATCGTCATGCCGAGGACAAAATTCCGGTTCTGCATCTGCATTCCCCAACTGGCGACCTGCCCGGCTTGTTGCACGGCGATGACGAATCCGGCGAGCACGAGGAACGAGACGAGAATTCCCAGCGCATAAACCAGACTGAGCCGGCGCGCGCGGCCCGGCGCTTCGCCACTCTGCTTGACGAAGCTGAAAATCTTCAGCGCGATGACCGGCAGCACGCAGGGCATGACGTTGAGAATCAATCCGCCAAGAAACGCGAGGCCAAGGCTGGTCAACAACGCGCCCAACGAAAACGGGGCGGAGGCTGTCTTGCCAGGCGGTGCAGTTTCAATCGGCAACGCGACTTCCCAGCCGCGCGACGCTCCGTCCACTTTGCCGGTGAGAATTCCGCGCAGTTGCTTCGGCCAATCGCCCTCGGGTTTCTTCACGTCTTTGCGGAGACGAATTCTTCCGTCCACATCAGGAAGCCGTTCGGTCGGTGACTGAACATCAAAGTGATCGCCGGTGTAAGGTAGAAAATCGGGATCAGTCACCGCTTTGTCCGCGCTCCACTCAAAGATCACCGAGCGCGTGTCAGCCGCAGAGGCCTTGTCCCAAAGCGCGCGCGCCATCGCCGCTGGCGCGGCTTCGGGCAATTTCTTTTTCGCGGCTTCAATCTTGGTGGCGTTGGGTGAGGCCTGAGTTTCGCCGCCGATTTGCAGGCTGGCGTGGACGCTGGCCGCACCTTTGAAACATTGCTCCTCACATTCCAGCCAGGCGACTTTGGCTTTCAATTCGAGCGGGCCGGGTTTCAAATCCGCCGCCAGCTTCAGCGGCACGAGGAGCGTGGCTTCGTTGTGATAAACGTAAGTGGTCAGGCCTTCGAGGGTGAATTTCTCGGGGGTCGGCCACTGGATTTCGCCGGCGGTGATGCCCGGCGGCAAATCCCATTGGATCGTCGTCGGCCCGCCGGAGTCGCCGCCATTCCGCCAATACGTGTGCCAGCCTGGATCCATTTGGAGGCGCACGGCGGCGAGCACGGTGTCGCCGGGCTGGGCAGTGGACGCCGCGAGCAGCAGCGTGGCGCGCGTGTGCGCGGCGGACGCGGCGAAGGTGGAGCTGGCCAGCAGCGCGGCGAACAGGAGTCGTCCGAGTGTCTTCACACAGGTATTGATGCCAGAGCCGCCGGAAAGTTCGAACTAATTCCTGCCGACGGTCGCGTCTTCCATTTCAGTCGCGGCGCGCCTTTCCAACTTACACCGGCTGGCGTAAAGTCCTGCCATGCCGCCGACGGCGAATACGACTTGGAGTTGGATGCGAAACGGCGACGAGGTATTTCCCGTGATGCTCGAAGCCATCGAGACGGCGCGCGCCTCAGTCTCGCTCGAATCCTACACGTTCACCGGCGGCGAACTGGGCCTGCGTTTTCGCGAGTCGCTGGTGAGCGCGGCGACGCGCGGTGTGAAAGTGCGCGTGCTGGTGGACGCCATCGGGTCGGTGGAACTGGCGGAGGATTTCTGGACGCCGCTGCGCGAAGCTGGCGGCGAGGTGCGCGTGTTCAATCCACTCGGGTTGAAACGATTTGGCATTCGCGATCATCGCAAGCTGCTGGTGTGCGACGAGACGTGCGCGTTCATCGGCGGGTTCAACGTCGCGCCGGAATACGAGGGCGACGGAGTGACGCGCGGTTGGTGCGATCTCGGGTTGAGATTGGAGGGCGCGCTGGTGAAGGAGCTTTCGCTTTCGTTCGAGGAAATGTTCGCGCTGGCGGAGTTCCGGCACAAACGACCGGTGCGATTGTGGCGCGCGCAGCATCGGAAAATTGTCGAGGCGGCGAACGAGCGGTTGCTGTTGTGCGGGCCGGGGCGCGGGCGGAGTCCGCTGCGGCGCGAGCTGATGGCGGATTTGCGTCATGCGAAGAATGTGCAAATCATGGCGGCGTATTTTCTGCCGGCGTGGCGCATCCGGCAGGCGCTGGCCCGGGCGGCCCGGCGCGGCGGCAAAGTGCAATTGCTGCTGCCCGGAAAATCCGACGTGCCACTGGCGCAAGCGGCGGGGCGCAGTGTGTATCGTCGTTTGCTCAAGGCGGGCGTGGAGATTTACGAGTATCAGCCGCAAGTCCTGCACGCGAAGCTCTGCGTACTGGATGACGCGGTGTATGTCGGCTCGGCGAATCTTGATCCACGCAGTCTGAGCATCAACTATGAGTTGATGGTGCGATTTCAAAATCCTCAGATGGCGGACGAGGCGCGGGCGCTGTTTGCGGACGCGCTGAAAAATTCGCGGCGGATTTCTTTGGAAGAGTTGCGCCGAACGGAAACGCTCTGGTCACGACTCAAACAGCGGCTCGCTTATTTTCTGCTCGTGCGGATTGATCCGCACGTGGCGCGGCATCAGTGGCGGGGATTGCCGGAGTGAGAGCGGAACGAGGATGGAAGATGGAGGATAGAGGATGGCCGACGTCTTTTTTCCATCCTCCATTTTCTATCTTCAATCCTCGATCCGTAGTCCCTCACCGCGCGAGCGCGACGAGGTAGCGTTGGAAGCGGGTCATCTCCTCCTCCCTGCCTTCGCGGAGATAAATCTGGTGCAGATTGCCGCAGATGCGGGTGAGCATCCGGCGCGGGCTGACCGGCGCGAGGTATTCATCGCGCAAATCGTAATTGCCGCGCACGAGATACTGGACGCAATCGGCCTTGGTCATCAGTTTGCCGCGGTCGAAGGCGTCAATGTAGAATTCGCTGGCGAGGGTCTGATGGCGACAGAGGAAATGTCCCGGCAGTCCGATGCCGACGATGGGCAGCCCAAGCCGTCGCGCGACCAGGATGTAAACGAGGCAGAGATTGATGGGATTGCCCGTGCGCCGATCCAGGACGCGATTCAGAAAACTATTCGCGGGATCGTAATAGTTGGTCTCGTTGCCGCGAAAGCCGAGGCGCGTGAAGAGATGCTGGTTGATATGGCCGAGGGTGGCTTCCGCGCCGGCGGCTTGCGGCAGGTGCTCGTGAATTTCCGCCGCGTATTGGTCCAGCAACGCAGTGTAGGCGGCGGGGTTCAATTCTGGAAATTGCGTATGCGCCAGGAGCAGCGAGCCTTTTTCGATGTCGAGGTCTTCGCCGTGTTGGAGGCAATAGCCGAGAAAAGCGTTGTCGGCGGAGATGCGCGCGAAGTGATTGACGATGTCGGTGGCGTGCCGGCGGAGCACGGGATCGTCGCTTAGGAGGTGCGGGCGCAGCCATTCCGCGGCGGGCGGGCCGAGCGAAACTATCCGCCGGCGAATGACGGGATAAACCGCCGGATCGTCGTCGCCCAGCAGCTTGATCAGCGCGGAGCGTTCGCTCTCGGGCAATGCCTTGCCGTCGGATTGGAGAATCGAGGAATTCATACGCTCGTGACGAGTCTATTCAAGCTGCTTCCGGTGAAGAGTTCAATTCCGAATGCACCCGAGGCCGCGAGTCGAGTCGAAGCCCGAGACGATTTCATTTTCGCTCGCGTTTGCGCTCCTCAATTTCCTTGAGCGTGCTTTCGAGTAACGTGCGCTGGGACTCGTAGGCGTCGCGACTGACGGCCCGCGCGTCGGCCAGCGCGAAGACAATCGCGGCCAGCGTGAAGGCCAGACAAACCAGCCAGTAAATCAGCGCGTTGCGACCTGACAGCGCGGTTTTCAATGCGAATTCCTCCACCAGCAGCATCGCGAGCGCGGCCAGCACGCAGAGCGCGCCGAGCCAGCGGCGACGGGATTGGGTCTGCAGGTTCACGCTGGCAACGTAGCGTGGCGCGGGGTGGACGACAATGCAGTTTGCGCGGGCGGACGGTTGCGCGCCGGGAAGTTCTGGTGTTAAGCTGCGGGCGGGTAGCAGGGCGGAAGTTTCAAGCCAACAATTCAACCCGTTCAAATTATGCAAATCACAAAACAACTGGCGATCTTCCTGGAAAACCGGCCCGGCACGCTCGCGCGCGTTTGCGATGCGCTGGCCGAAAACAAAATCAACATTTATGCCGTGTCCACGAGCGACACGATTGATCACACCGTCATGCGCATGGTGGTGAGCGATTACCGCAAGGCCATCCACGTCTTCGAGGCGCACGGCACGCTGGTGGTGGAGGACGACGTGCTGATGGTGGAAGGCTCGAACAAACCCGGCGCTCTCTCGGCCATCGCGCACAAACTGGCCAAGGCCAAGGTGAACATCGAATACGCCTATTGCGCCACGCCGCCGGATGCGAAGAAGGGCCTGCTGGTGCTGCGCGTCAACGACGCGAAGAAGGCGTTGAAGGCGTTGAACACGTGAAGGCGGACCGATGACTTGGGCTTGAATCGCCAACCGCCCGGTGTATTGTCAGGCCATGACTGCGCTGCTCGAAAAAGCCATCCAGCAAGTTTCCCAGCTTTCGGAACGGGAACAGGAAGCGGTCGCCGCTTTGATTCTCGACGAGATTTCATCCGAGCAGCGATGGGACGCACAGTTCGCCGGCTCTCAAGATGCCCTGGCTCACCTGGCCGACGAAGCGCTGGCCGAGTTTAACGAGGGGAAAACGCGACCGTTTGAGAAGGACACTGACCTCTCACACAACTAAAGCGTTTCGGCGACGGTCGCCGGACTCCCACAGGAAGTCCAAAAGACCGCGCTCAAAGCGTATCGCCTCTGGCGGGATAACCCGCAACATCCCGGTCTTCAATTCAAAAACATTCATGCGCCGCGACCGATCTTTTCGGTCCGGGTCGGTTTGGGATGGCGGGCGGTGGGAATCCGCAATGGCGAAACCATGATCTGGTATTGGATCGGGTCACATGATGAATATGATGGCCTGCTGAAAAAATTGTGAACCGCTCCGTTCGCGGCGACAAAGATGTGGCGCAGGTGGTGGCGCAGGTGAAATTGGAAATGCCGAAGTGAATAGCGGGATTTGTTCGCCACTGCACAGATCGCCCCATCCCCTCCGCAAGAGAACAACCCGAAGCTGGAACAATCTGCAAGATCGTTGCCCCGCTGATTTATTTTTCGGTCTCCTCACGTCGTCTCCTACGGATCATCAACGGCTGTCGCCCGTCGTTTCCGGTGGCGGGTAGGTGATGATCCGCGCGCTACGCTTGTAGGAGAAGTAGGACCAGGTCCACTGGAACAGCACCGCGAGGCGATTGCGGAAGCCGATGAGAAAGATCAGGTGGATGAACAGCCACGCCAGCCACGCGAGGAGGCCGGAGAATTTGAATCTGCCAATCCACGCCACCGCCGCAGAACGACCAATCGTCGCCATCGTGCCTTTGTCCCAATACTTGAACGCCGGGCGTTGTGTCGGATTAGCACCAGCATTTCCGAGATTGCCCTTCACCCCGTCCCTCTCCCCATCAGATGGGGAGAGGGTGACCGAAGGCCGGGTGAGGGGTTGACCGTTTTCAATTTCCTTTTCGATGATCCGCGCAACGTGTTTGCCCATCTGCATCGCGGCGGGAGAAACGCCGGGCACGGGTTTACCGTTCTCGCCCGGCACGAACGCCATGTCGCCGACGGCAAAAATCTCAGGATGACCGGGCAGGCTGAGGTCGGGATTCACTTTCACGCGACCGGCCTTGTCCAATTCGACGCCGAGTTTCTTCGTTAGTGGTGTCGCCGAAACGCCGGCGGCCCAAAGAATGTTTCCGGCCCGGATGATTTCGCCGTTCGCGAGTTCCACTTCGCCAGCGCGAATGTCCTTCACGTGAATGTTATTGCGGATCTGCACGCCGAGTGCTTCGAGCTGGCGCTGCGCGCTGGCCGATAAAGCCGGCGGCAGATGCGAAAGGATGAGCGGCGAACCCTCGATGAGGATGATGCGCGCTTTCGTGGGATCAATGCGGCGGAAATCGTGGTTCAAAACCGTGCGCGTCAGTTCGGCGAATGCGCCGGCCAGTTCCACGCCGGTCGGGCCGCCGCCCACCACGACGATCGTCAGCAGCCGGTCGCGCTCGGCGGGATCGGATTCGTTTTCCGCCTGCTCGAACGCGAGCAGAATCCGGCTGCGGATGCGCAGGGCGTCATCGAGAGTTTTCAGACCGGGCGCGAATTGCTCCCATTCGGGATGGCCGAAGTAGCCAGTCTGCCCACCCATCGCAAGCACGAGATAATCGTAGTCGAGCGCGCCTTTTTCCAGGATCACCTTTTTCTGCGCGAGGTCGAAGTCCACCGCCTGATTGAACAGCACGGTGATGTCGGGCCGGTTGGAGAGGATGCCACGAATCGGTTGCGCGATCTCCGGTGCAGAAAGTCCGCACGCCGCCACCTGATAAAGCAACGGCTGGAACAGATGATGATTGGTGCGGTCAACGACGGTGATGCGCGCGTTGGGATGGCGGAAATGTTTGCAGAACAGCAGCCCGCCAAATCCCGCGCCGAGCACGACCACGTGAATCTGTTTGTTCCCGTTCACGCGCGTAATGTGGGTGAACCGCCGGAAAATGCAACGCAGCGCATCGGCCATTCCTCTGAGATTTTTTTCGCTCGCCTCCGCGGGTTC